>NZ_DCLI01000100.1:0-16217 GCF_002320975.1 Clostridium sp. UBA1652 | reverse complement strand
GTATTTTTGCACTATTATAGTTGAAATGAAAATATGGAGGGGAGCGGAGTATCATAAACAAGGGTTAAAACAAATTTGTGATTACTTAGACATACATGGATTAGATAAGGGATATCTTCTTATATTTAATTTCAATAAAAGTAAAGAGTATAAAACAAGCACTCTTACTATAGATAAAAAGGAAATTTTTGAGGTTTATGTCTAAAATATTTATAATTTACTAGTAGGTGATTAAGATGAATGAAGAAATTTTTAATTTAATTGCATTTAACTCAACAAGTAACGCCATAAGAGCAGAGAAGGAATTAAAACTAAATGATATAGAGGTTAAAGTTTTACCTGTACCTAGAGAGATAACAGCAAGTTGTGGGTTATCTATAAGAATAAAAACTGAGGATTTAGATAAATCAGTTTCTGTACTAAAAGAAGGGAATATTGATGTTGCTGGATATTACAATGTTAGTAAGATTGGATTGAATAGAAACATAGAAAAAATAGAGCTCTAAGGAAAATCACTATAAGGTAGATAGAAATTATTCTACAGTATAGTGATTTTTTTTGTTATATAGGTTCATATAATTTTTATTTCTTGGGGCATAATAATTTTATTAATCAGAAAAGTGAGGAGAGGATTACATGCTCTATGGATATATAACTATATTAGCAGTAATTGGAGTAGCTATACTTTATATGTTATTAAGAGGCAGAGGAGAAGAAGACCATAATTTAATGGAGGATGTTCCTAGTATAAGTATAAATAAAGAAAGTTTAGAAAAGCATGCTTTTCAGATATCACAATATTTTTCTACCATTACGAGGAAGTCCAATTGTAGAAGAAAATTAATTAAAAGCTTAGACAATAGTTATGGTCAGATAATTAAGACTTATGAATATTTAGATAAGCAGGTTAAACAAAGAAAAGAAATTCTGCCAGCAGCTGAATGGATGATAGATAATTTATATTTAATTGAAAGAGAATATAAGGACATAAAACATAATATGCCAATGTCATATTATAAGGGGCTTCCGGTAATTAAAAAGGGGATAATGAAGGGATATGCTAGGTGTTATCACATAGCAGTAGAACTTATTTCTCATACAGATGGAGCCGTAGATGAAGAGATTATAGAAACCTTTATAAAGGCATATCAAAAAAATTCTGTTCTTACTACAGGAGAGCTTTGGGCTTTACCTATTATGATAAGGATAGCTTTAATTCAAAATATAAGTAAGATAGCAGAAAAAATAATTTATGCACAACAAGAAAAGCAAAAGGCAGAAACTTTAGCTGAGAAAATTATAGAGGCATATAATAATGAAAGACTTGAGGATGAACTTAGAAGGATATCCTTAGAGGAAAATATAGAGTATAGTTCACATTTTGTGGAAAGATTACTTAAGGTTGTTAGAGATAATGGTGTAGATAGAGCACCATTTTATAAGTGGATAGATGATAGACTAATTTTGCAGCAAACTACGGCTGACAAAATGATAATTGTTGAGCATCAAAAGCAAGGAAGTTATCAGATATCAATGGGGAATTCAGTTACTAGTATAAGAGCAGTAGCTGCAATAAATTGGAGAGACATATTTGAAGAAATAAGTATGGTGGAGAAAATATTGCAAAATGATCCAGCTAATATTTATTGTAATATGGATTTTGAATCTAGAGACCACTATAGACATAAGATAGAAAAATTATCAAAAACCATAGATGTAGATGAGGTTGTTATAGCACAAAAAGCTATTGAGTGTGCAAAAAATGCTGATAGTGATGAAGCTTATATAAGACATATAGGTTATTACCTTATAGATGATGGTATAAGTAAATTGAAAAAAGTAGTTGGTGGAAAAAGAAGTATAAAGGATGGTTTTGAAGGTTTTATATTTAAGCATAAAACTGCCCTCTACTTATGTGTTATAGCAGTTGTCACTATTTTATTAAGCTTTATATCTATAGGAATGGTAAAGAATTCTCTAAATCCTATTACTTATGTAGTGGCTTTTTTGGTACTTCTTATACCTTGCAGTGAAATAGTTATTTCTATATTACATTGGAGTATAAATAAATTATTAGATCCTAAATTTATTCCTAAAATGGAGCTATCAAAGGAATTGTCAGAGGATTGCACATCCATGGTTGTGATTCCAACTCTATTAAGTAATAAAGATAGGGTTTTGGAGTTGATAGGAGATTTGGAGGTATATTATCTTGCAAATCAACATAAAAATCTATACTTTGGGCTTTTAGGAGATTTTAAGGACGGTAAAAATAAAGAAGAAAAAGAAGATAAACACATATTAGAAGTAGCTTTAAATGAAGTAAAAAGATTAAATGATAAATATTCAAATAATGGTGAAGATATATTTTATTTCTTTAATAGATATAGACAATATAACGACAAGGAAAATATATGGATTGGATGGGAAAGAAAACGTGGTAAGCTCATGGAGTTTAATGCTCTACTAAGAGGAGCTAAAAACACAAGTTATGATACTATAAGCGGAGATATTACAAAACTTCAAAAGGTTAAGTATGTAATAACCTTAGACGCAGATACTCAATTACCTAGGGAAACTGCAAAAAAACTTATAGGGGCTATGTGTCATGTGCTTAATAAACCTCATGTTGATGAAAAAGATAAAAGGGTTAAAAGAGGATATGGCTTAATGCAGCCTAGAGTAAGTGTTGGTACTATTGCAGCTAACAAAACTGTTTTTTCAAAGATTTTCTCTGGGGAAACAGGGATAGATAAATATACTACTGCTATATCAGATGTATATAATGATTTTTTTGGCGAGGGCATTTTTACAGGCAAAGGAATTTATGATGTAGATATTTTTAACTACATGCTTAAAGATGAGATTCCAGAAAATACAGTGCTTAGTCATGACTTATTAGAAGGTTCTTATGTAAGGACAGCATTAGTTACAGATATAGAACTTATAGATGGGTACCCAGCTTATTATAATTCTAGCTCTATGAGACTTCATAGATGGGTAAGAGGGGATTGGCAGATTATTAAATGGATTACTAAAAAGTCTCCTTTAAATACTGTTTCTAGGTGGAAGATATTTGATAACTTAAGGAGAAGTATTTTAGCACCATCTATTATATTACTGACACTATTATCTTTTGTTATATTTCCTCATAGTGAAGAATGGATTGTAATAGCTTTATTAGCTATTTTATGTCCTATTCTTTTTGATGTGTCAGAGGCAGTAGTTTCACCTATTAAGGGGATAAGTTTATCAGGGAAAATAGGAAATGGGAAAACAGCATTAGAACAAACTTTATTGATTTTTTGCTTTTTACCTTATCAAACTTACTTAATGATGAATGCTATAATAAAAACTTTATATAGAGTTTTTATTAGTAAAAAAAATCTTCTTGAATGGCAAACAGCAGCAGATGTTGAGTCAAAGCTTAAGAGGGGAATGAAGGATTTTATTTCGTTTATGTGGCAAGGGTCTGCTATAGCCCTATTAATTTTGGCAATTTCTTTCTTAAATTCCACAGAAGCGGGGTTATTAATACTTCCTTCATGTATCTTATGGTTTTTAAGCCCAGTAGTTGCCTATTATATTAGTAGTGATATACCTTTAACTCGTTTAGATATAAATAAGGAAGATACTCATTTATTAAGAATTTTAAGTAGAAAGACTTGGGCATATTTTGAGGATTTTGTTAATAAGGAAAACAACTGGTTAGCACCTGATAATTATCAGGCTGATCCTCCAAATGGAGTAGCTACAAGAACTTCGCCTACTAACATGGGAATGGGAATTACATCTAATTTAGCGGCCTATGACTTAGGATATATAGGGGTAGTAGAAACTGTAGATAGATTAGAAAAAATACTAACCAGCATGGATGGGCTTATAAAATATAAAGGACACTTTTATAATTGGTATGACACTGTAAGTAAAGAACCTTTATATCCAAGGTATGTTTCTACAGTTGATAGTGGAAATCTAGTAGGATATTTATGGGTGGCTGAGGAAGCCCTTGAAGAATATAAAAATGATATTATAGTTAATAAAAAGAAGATAGATGGATTATGCGATGTTTTAGAGTTATGCAACGAAGAAATAGAGTTAACCTCAGGAATAAAAGAAATCTACTCACCTATAATAAGTGATATTAGAGAAGTAGATTTAGATATTATAAATTGGAGAAATCTTTTAACTAATATAAGAAATAAAGCCTTAGAAGTAGAAAAAATTGATGGCTGTAGAAACTTGTATTGGAACAATAAGTTAAAAAGTTCTGTAAATAAGTATTTAGGAGAAGTACAAAGGATATTCCCTTGGGTAGATATATTTATACAAAACATATCTTCAATAGATATGAAAGAAGAGGAGCTTAAAAAGATTCCTTCTAATACTAAATTATCAGAATTAAATAATAAAATAGATGAAGTTATTTCAGATACCCATATAAATGAAGTTTGGTGGGAAGAGTTTAAACTTCTATTTAATAACGGAAAAGAAGAAGTAAATAAAATAATTAATAAAATCAATAGAGTAAAAGATAATTTACACAGTATAGCAGAAAATACTGATTTCTCAATTTTATATAATAAAAGCAGAAATCTCTTTGCTATAGGATATGACATAGAGAGAGATGAGCTTGGAAATTCTTATTATGACTTACTTGCATCAGAATCAAGGCAAGCAAGTTTTATAGCAGTAGCCAAAGGTGATGTGGAGCAAAGACACTGGTTTAGTTTAGGAAGAGCAATGACTCTTATGGATAGTGGAAAAGGTCTTGTATCTTGGTCTGGAACTATGTTTGAATACTACATGCCCCTACTTATTATGAGAAACTATCCAGATACTCTGTTAAATGAGACTTATAGAGAAGTAATAGGTGTTCAGCAGCGTTACGGAAGGAAAAGAGGGGTGCCTTGGGGAATATCAGAGTCAGCATTTTATACATTTGATATCTCAAAAAATTATCAATATAAAGCTTTTGGAGTTCCAAGTATAGGCCTAAAAAGAGGGTTAGCAAACGAGTTAGTAGTATCTCCATATTCTACAGTAATGGGGCTTCAAATAGATTTTAAAGGTTCTTTAGAGAATATAAAAAGTCTAAAAAATGAAGGGCTAGATGGGAAATATGGTTTATATGAAGCTATTGATTATACAAAGGATAGATTATCTAAAGATGTAAATAAGGCCATAGTTAAATGTTTTATGGTTCATCATCAAGGTATGAGCTTAATGGCTTTAACAAATGTATTAAATCATAATATTTTTCAAGATAGATTCCACAGAATACCTAGAGTTAAAGCTACTGAACTACTACTTCAAGAGAAGGTATCTAAGAGGGTTGTATATGATAGACCACAAAAATTTGAACCAATAGAATTAAACTTAGAAAAACAAGATATCGTAGTAAGAACCTTTAATACTGCTAAGAGTAAATATCCAGAGGGTCATCTTTTGTCTAATGGTAATTACTCAACCATGATAACTAATAGTGGAAGTGGATACGGTAAACTAAAGGATATGACTGTTTACAGATGGAGAGAAGATCTGACTTTAGATAATACAGGAATGTTTTTTTATATAAAGAATTTAAATTCTAATGAGTATTGGAGCGCAGCTTATTCACCATGTGGCAATGAAGGAGAAGAGTATGAGGTTATATTCTCTCTAGATAAAGCTGAGTTTAGGAGAAAAGATGGCAATCTTACAACTTATTATGAAATAACTGTGTCTCAAGAGGACAATGCAGAAGTAAGGAGAATATCCATAACTAATCACAGTGAACATAGTAGAACTGTAGAGGTAACAAGTTATGCTGAAGCTACTCTTGCACCTTATAATGCAGATATAGTTCATCCAACCTTTAGTAACTTATTTATAAGAACTGAATATGTTGAAAGTCCTTCTTGTGTAATAGCTAATAGAAGACCAAGAGCTAAAGGGCAGAAAAAACCTCATGTTATGCAAACTATAGCAGTTCAAGGAGAAGCTATAGGAACCATACAATATGAAACTAGCAGAGCTAATTTTTTAGGTAGAGGAAGAGCGGTATCAAATCCTATAGTTATGGATGATGAAACACCACTTAAAAATACAGTAGGTGCAGTACTAGATCCTATAATAAGTATGAGAAGAAGATTAAAAATAAGACCAGGTGAAACAGTAAAGATAGCTTATACAACAGCAGTTGGGGATTCTAGAGAAGAAGTTATAGAATTAGCTAAAAAATACTCAGAAATGAGAAATGTTGAAAAGGTATTTGAAGCTTCTTGGACTCAGACTCAAATGGAAATGAAATATTTAGGAATAAAGTCTACACAAGCAAATATATATCAGCTTATGGCTTCAAAGATATTATTCTTAAATAACTCTCTACGAGAAAGAGAAGATTATATTAAAAGGATTAAGAAGGCTCAATCATCCTTATGGCCTTATGGTATATCAGGAGACGTACCTATACTTTTAATAATAATAAGGGATGAGAAGGATTTGTATTTAATAAAGCAAGGACTTCAAGCTCATGAATATTGGGATAGAAAAGGTCTTAAAGTAGATTTTGTAGTATTAAATCTACAAAATACTCTATATATTCAACCCCTACAAGAAGCTATAAAGGATATTGTAAATTCAAGCTATGCAAGGGATAGACAAAATATTCAAGGAGGAGTGTTCCTACATAGCAAAGGAAGTATGGCTCAGGATGACATAGAATTTTTAATATCCATAGCTAGATTTGTTATTGATGGAGACAAGGGAAGTTTAATAGAACAAATAGAACTAGTAAGTGAAGAGGAAGAAGATATAGAATATTTATCTGTAAAAGAAAAAGACTATGGAAATATTCCCTATTCATACCCAAGCAAAAATCTAGATTACTATAATGGAGTAGGTGGATTCGACACAGAAAATGATGAATATGTAATAATACTTAAGGACAATAAGACCACTCCTGCACCTTGGATTAATGTAGTATCTAATGGAGACTTTGGGTTCCATATATCAGAAAGTGGAAGCAGCTATACCTGGTATAAAAATAGTAGAGAAAATAAGATAAGTACTTGGTCAAACGATCCTATAACAGACCCATTAACTGAAGGCTTATATGTAAGAGATGAGATTACAGGAAAGGTATGGGGAATATCCGCAAGACCACTTAGAGATAAGGGAGAATATATAGCTGAACATGGTTTTGGATATTCTAGGTTTAAACATTTCTCACAAGGAATATTAGGAGAAATGACTACTTTCTGTCCTATGGATGAAAGTGTAAGAGTGGGGATAGTAAAGTTAAAAAATCATACTAATGAAGAGAGAAAATTATCATTAACCTATTATTCAGAACTTTCATTAGGAGTAGTACCTCAGCAGACTGTTCAATATATATCAAGCTATTTAGAGGAAGACTTTATATATGCTCAAAACCCTTATAGTGAGCACTTTGGAAGGGCATTTGCATATCTTACTATATTAGGTGGAGAAGATAGAAGCTTTACTGGAAATAGAAGCGAATTTTTAGGAAGAGGCGGAAATGTTGAGGAACCTGAAGTTCTAAAGAAAGTTAGGTTATCAAATGTTACTGGAGCTGGATACGACCCTTGTTTAGCATGTAATACTAAGATTTCATTAAAACCAGATGAAGAAATCGAATTAGTAGTATTATTTGGTCAAAAAGAAGGAATAGAAAATATAAAAGCTGTAATTAATAGATTTAAAGATATTAGTTATGCTGATAACTCGTTAGTAGAGGTTAAGAATTTCTGGAGGGATTTACTTCATAGAGTTCAAGTTAAAACGCCAGATAAAACCATGGATATTATGCTTAACGGATGGCTTATGTACCAAACTCTCGCTTGTAGGTATTGGGCTAGAACTGCATTTTATCAATCTGGTGGAGCTATGGGCTTTAGAGATCAGCTTCAAGATGTTATGTCCATAGGATTTCTAGATTCAAGCTTTACCAAGGAGCAAATAATACGAAGTGCAACAAGACAATTTGTAGAAGGTGATGTTCAGCATTGGTGGCATCCGGTTGTTAATAGTGGTATAAGAACAAGATTTTCTGATGACTTGTTATGGCTTCCTTATGTAACTATAGATTACATAAAAAACACTGGAGATTACAGTATATTAGATGAAGAAGCAGTATATCTTGAAGATGAACCACTAAGAGAAGGGGAAGATGAAAGATATAAGGTTACTCCAGAATCAGATAAAAAAGGAAGCATATATGAACACTGTATAAGAGCTATAGAGATTTCTTTAAGATTTGGAGAACACAACATTCCACTTATGGGAAGTGGAGACTGGAATGATGGTATGAGTACTGTAGGTAATGAAGGAAAAGGAGAAAGCGTATGGCTTGGATGGTTCCTATACAGCATATTAGATAACTTTAAAGAAATTTGTAAACATAGAAATGATGAAGAAAAGTTTACACGTTATGAGGAAATGAGAGATTTTATAGGAGAAAATCTAGAGAAAAATGCTTGGGATGGAGGCTGGTATAGAAGAGCCTACTTTGATGATGGAACTCCACTTGGTTCCATAGAAAATGATGAATGTCAGATAGATTCTTTATCTCAATCTTGGTCAGTTATATCTGGAGCAGGAAGAAAAGAGCGTGTAGAAGAGGCAATGCGAGCTTTAGAAAAGTACTTAATTAAAGAAGATAAAGGAATAGTACTTCTACTTACACCTCCTTTTAATAATTCTAAGTTAGAACCAGGATATATAAAAGGCTATATTGCTGGAGTTAGAGAAAATGGAGGTCAATATACCCATGCTGCTACTTGGGTAATATTAGCTATGGCGAAGTTAGGGTATGGATATAAGGCATGGAAAACATTCCATATGATAAATCCTATAAACCATTCAAAATCTCATCTAGAATGTGAAAGATATAAAGTAGAACCTTACGTAATGACCGCCGATGTATATGGCGCAGAAGGTCATGAAGGAAGAGGTGGTTGGAGCTGGTATACTGGAACTTCTGGATGGATGTTTAGAGTAGGTATTGAAGGAATCCTTGGGCTTAAGCTAAAAGGCGATAAGGGATTCACTATAGAACCAGCTGTTCCAGATGAATGGAATGAATATGAAATTAACTACAGAAAAGATAAATGCTCTTATAACATTAAGGTTGTTAGAGGAGAAAAGAAAGAAATTTATCTTGATGGTAAGCTACTAGAGGATAATCTAGTTCCATATTTAGAAGATGGAGAACATATAGTTAAAGTGATTATCTGATTAAGAGAGACTATTGTAATTAGTTATTGCAATGGTCTCTCTTTGCTTTGAAAATCCCTGCTCCCTATGCATTGCATACGTCAATGGTAATTATGTGGAAGTTGAGTTATTAAGACTCCTTGACATATATCATAGAGATGCATTAAAGCTCGCCAAATGACCTTAAGGCTCGGATATCAATTATTTTTTCTTCCAAGGAATCCTCCTAATTTGGTCAGCATTAACACAGTATCGTTTAAATAAGCAGGATTATTAGGTAAATTTGTTGTTTTATTAACTACACGAAATAGTGTTTGCAATTCGTATTTTTGTAAAATTATCTCTGACGATTGCTGTGCATTTTGTTCTGATTCAAGTTTTACCCAAAGTAATCTCCATGATATAACAGAATACAAGGTTATAGCTTTTTTAAACTATCAACACTTTCAAGCTGCAGATCTTCAACTTTACAAGCACTTTTTAAGATGTAGTGATATATTTTTATTTTCCAACGTTGTTTATATCAATGAATTTTTTCTATAGACTGCTCAAGATACTCTACAGGCAAAGTGGTTATAAGTAACCGCTACTTCCTTTTTAGGGTTTATTTCTTCTGTAAATATAAAATATAATTTTAAATTTGACAAGGATTCTTTTTTCTTGCGTTTTTGAGGTACGCTTATACAAATGGGGCTGTATCTTATAGATAAGGTTGCTGCTCTAGGTGATAAATTATTCTTAGTATCTTTAGGAATATCAACTATAAGATTGCCTATTACAGAGTTCTTTTCAATACTTTCCATTAATACACTACCATCATTAAGATAACGTTTCTTTTGAGTAACGCTTACAAGTAAATGGGTATTTTTAGATATGGTCTCATTAAAAAAGTCATAAAAACCTGCTTCGCGATCGCATACTGTGAAAGTTTTCACATAACTAGGAATATCTTTTAAACTGAAATTTAAAGCATCTATTCATTTTGACTTTCTTTACTAGATGTAGTGAGTAAGCTTGCCAAGAGTTTCAAAATTTCGTGTCCAAGTATAACTTGATAAAATCCCTAGAGGAATACCTCTTGTACTTATTGAAATAGATGTATGCAAAAGTAAGCCAAGATCATTCACTGTATTTGAATATGAGCCTAATCCTTTAGTTGCTGGATGTGAAGCGTAATTTAAACTATAGTATCTTGTATTATTAAAACAGCATCATGCTGTTTTATTCTTTCAATAGTTTGTTTTCTATGGTTCATAATTAGAGCCTCCGGTTTTACTTGAGTATTACTAAAAAATCTATATGTTGCCTGGGTAGCTGCATATGATTGGCATGCTTGAGGTATAGAATTTTCAGGGCTTTTATAAAAGAGTTCAACTGTATTAAGTAATCTTTTATTAAGTCTTTCATCACCAAAAGGTGCATCTCTAAATTCATTCATTATCATAAATCACCCATCTTAAATGCATACTAATATATTTAGTTATAGAATTTCAAAGATATATTCTGTATAAATGTTAGTATTCCAATTAATTACCAAACTTATTTGCAATGCATAGGGTTAAAACAAGGAGTAGAAAAACGTATACTTATGGAAAATATAGCAAAAACTCCTTTTGATGTAAAATAAAAATGTGGGCTGACAACTGCAATAAAAACATCAAAAGGAGGTCATTTAATGAAAATGAGTGGTATAAAAAATAAAGATGGTATATATGTTTAATTATATCTTATTATAGGGTTAAAAACATTAGAAAAAATGATAGTTTTATCTGCTCCTCTCTTAAGAAATTAATAGCAATGGCTATTAGGATAATAATATCTCAGTCAGTAATTTTATCTAAAATATTAAAAGATTTTTAAGTAATAAAGATATTAATCCAGAAAAACTCTATGAGTTTTGTGTATAAATTATTAAAAATTATAAACTTAAATGTAAATCAATCTATATAATATTTGATCATACAATAATAAATAATAGAATGAAATTATTTTGTTCTGCTACAGAAATATCTATTATAGAAGTGGATCCAGTAGATTGGATACCACTAAAATAGAGCATCCTTATGGAGAAAAAGCACCTTTGGTGCATGAACTTAGTTTTTATTTTTACTCGAGACTATTACGTATCTTTTTAGTAAAACTTAGGTTAAAAATGAAAAAATCAGATAATGCTAAGACAGTATATATTAGATTATATATTTTCACAAGGTTTACATAATAAGTAAGATCCTCGTTTTATTTTTATAGAAGGGGGATTAAAATATGGATTTAAGAAACAAATTTAAAAATGTACAAAGAGGGAATAAAGATGATTTGCTGGAAATAATATTTTATTTTGAAAATATTATTTCTAACTTAAGTAAAAAGTTACTATATCCTGAGGCTAAAACAGACTTAATAATTCATCTTATTGAATTAAGCATTAAGATTAATTTAGAAAAGTACAAAGATAGTCAGTCAATTAAAGCCTTTTTAATAAAAGCATTAAAAAATAAACAAATAGATTTATTTAGAAAAAATATTGTTAATCACCGTGAGAATATTGAATTAAATTTAGATATTTTTATTAATGACGAGAGTTCAACTTTTGAATCGGATTATGGTGCAAAAGATTTAATAGATAAGTTATCTCCGACTCAGCAGTTAATCGTTTCAAAGTCAATATTTGATGATTTATCTGATTCAGAAATAGCAAAAGATTTAGGAATTTCTAGACAATCAGTATTTAAAACAAAGAAAACAGCGTTAAAAAATTTGAAACTTTATGTACAAGGAGATTAAATATGGAAAGTGAATTAATAAAAATGGCATTATCCCAAGGGATTTGGTCAGTATTAAGTATTTTTTTAATATTTTACATACTAAAGAAGCAGGATGAAAGAGATTTAAAACAAGCCGAAAGAGAAGAAAAATATCAGTCAATTATAGATAACTTGTCAACAAAATTATCTGTAATTGACACTATTAAGACTAATATTGATGAAATCAAAGATTTAATAGAGGTTCAGTAAATTAATATTTAAGTAACGTCAAAGTTTTGTACGCTTAATAATTTTTAAAATAATATTAAAATATCCCAGTAAGGCAATTTACTAGGTTTTCCTGGGTATATTTTACTTATTATCTTTATTTTTAAGCACTTAAGGAATTTTATTGAACCAAGATAATCCATATAGGCATATATATTTAATTATAATAATAATTTTCATCATTTAAATATGATTGTTTAAGCTCTTTTTCAAGTTTATAAATTTGATAACAATAATTAAATATTAATATTGCGTTAGAACTGTTTAAGGCTCATTATCTAAATCAACTATTATATTATGAAAATCCCTTTTCTATATTAGCTAAACAATACAGCCTAGTAAATCTACTAGCGGGGTTATAACTAGTATAACCATCCGTTTAAAAAAACATTTGAAATCCCTAGAAAACTTTTAGGATAAGAGCTAGACATAGTACTTTGTGAGTAAATAAAATTATGCACTTAAATTAGTTCTGATCATATATAACCAGATGTATTTTTCGACTGAGATTTTATACCTTTATAATTAATTACCTTTTAGGGTAGTTTCATCATCTAGAAAATAATTCCTATTAAGCAATTATTTTTTCATATATTATATTGATATTTAAGTACAACAATATGGACAATTAATTCATTAGAAACCATACTATTATGAAAGATAGTTTGAGGCGCTATAGTTGGAATTGTATTGTTTTATTCTCGTTATTTTACACACGATTTATTGCTACGCTTGTAAATCATGTGATATTCAAGTATAAATTTAGCTTAAGTAATTTAATCACTTCTTTTTTTATATTTTATACCTATTTGAATTAAATCCCCTCCACATTCTTTTTAGATGGATTATAATTTATAGTAACTTTCTCTAACTCTGTTAAATTATCTTTCAATCATATATATGTAGTTTTTTTAATTGTTTTATATGTAATCTCTCCATTTTTGAATTACTAAATCTCTCAGCTTCATTAAAAAGAGAAAATTGATTTACATCAACTTGTTGACTAGATACACCAAATATCTTGATATTTCTATTAAATATAGAGCCTTTTAAAAAATGTATTTCATTTTTAAATTTTTTATTTTTTAACTTGAACAATTAATGGTTTTGTTCATCATCAAATTCATTTATCAAAATTTGGTTATTTATAATTACATATTTAATGCATTAATTATATAACTAGAACACTTAAATACAATGGAGTTTAAAGTATTTTGATAATATTATTTTAATAATAATTACTTTGTTTTGTAGGAGTAAAGTTGGATTTTGTTCTTACTTCACATGCTTTTAAAAGCCAACGTAATACATCTATATTTACTTTTAATGTAATAGACCATTTAAAGTAATTTGCTTATAATTGGTGATAATAAAGACAAAGACTCTTGTCAAAGTGAAGAATTTTCAACTTATTCATTTGTTTATTACAAAATAAGAATAATGCTTTATCAACAAGGGGTTAGATTAAATTGATTTTAACTATAATAACTAATCCATAAATGTTTTTTCTTAAATCCCTATAGCTGAAGTCAAGACATACCTTTTATGACTTATTTATATCTAGCATTGATTAGCTAAATACTTAATTATTGATAATATTATAGTAGTTTCACTAGACGGAATAGAAATAGTAGCATTGCCTATATCTATTCTTATTTTTTCTAGTGATTGTTGATTATTTTATGAGATAAATTTCACACTTTTTAATTTATTTTCAAGAAAAATCATAGTTTAAGAGTTAAATTTTTCTAGTATACTTTTATAATAATAAAATTGACTTTTATTAAGCTTATTTTCTATACAAAAATTATTTAAATCTACTGAGCCCTTATAAGAATCAAATTTATTCATATATTCTTCCCAAGTGGCGCTATCTAATTTTATATACATATATGTCCTACAATTAATAATTTTTTATACTACCTCTACCAATTGTAAATCTTGCTATCTACATAAGTAAATTTTGAATTTTACTATCTTTGTAAGTTTTTAATAATGTTAAGATTTTGGAGTACATTTATTTATTAATTGCTACTTCTAGGTATCTGAAGTACTCTACACATAGTTTTTACAGGATATTTGTGTTTATTATGATCAATATACCTAATTACAGATTTTGTTCCCTTGAGAATATGTCGATAGCTTTTTTGGCTAAAGCTCGCCCTTGGTGTAGTATTTCGTTCTCCAATGCAATTCGTTCATTTTCTTTTTTTAATCTTAGTATTTCATCCTTATCTTCTTTGGATGTTTCTTTATGTTGCTTTATTACTTTTATTACAGGCTTTGAAGAGATTTTTTGCTTTGGATTAATTTTGTTAACCCAGTTATTAACTGATGTATAAGTTACGCCATATTCTTCACATATTTCTTTAATTGGTTTTCCAGTTTCGTAAACCTCAACAATCATTTTCTTAAAATCATCGGTATATCTTTTGGATGTTTCTCTCATGTGAACACACTCCTAATTTAATAATTATAGTTTAATATTTTTAATTATTTTGTGTCCACAATTTTATACTAGCACTAGTTTCAATATGTTAAATTATAATCCACTTACTAATATCTATTATTTGATTCTAAAGTCCTTAAAAATTATAATTTTACTCTTATAAAACAAACAAGTATTCAAGATTATTTTAATATATAATTGGTTAAATATGTTATAATAAATGAAAGGATATAAATGATAATTTAAGAATACAGGCTTGTTCTAACATGAGGCTATTATTTTAAAATGTTGATTTATTCCAATATGATTATTAAACGAAGTGTAACATTTATATTAATCGGCATATGTAGGGGTCTGTTTTTGGGAGTAGACTCATTTAATATGAATATGTAAAAGTCTATAAATTGATATATGTAGAGGTTCACTGTAGATGGTTAATGTATCTGCTTTGGAATTTTATTACATTTATACTTTTGAGTTTTTCTATGTTGTTTTTATATTACAATGTACACGAAAAGGAGGTCAAAATGAGAATATACATTAAAAAAATTGTATTATTATCCATTTTCATAATATCATATTTGCTATTAATAGGATATTCTAGCACAGCTACTGAACTTCCGCAAAAACCTAATTCAGAAATATGTTTTCAAGATTACGCTAAGATGTTTTCTGGTGATACTAAAAATTATATTCTGAACGCCTCAGAAGATGTAAAAAATAAAACTACCGCTGAAGTTACAGTGGTAACAATAAATTCACTAGATGGTGACTCTATTGAAAACTACGCACATACTCTTTTTAGATTCTGGAGTATAGGAAATAGAGAAAAAAATAATGGTGTTCTAATTCTTATATCTAAAGAAGATAGAAAATTTAGAGTAGAGGTAGGTTATGGCTTAGAGGGAGCTATTCCTGATGGAAAAACTGGAACATATTTACGAGAATTAACTACTTATTTTAAGTCTGAAAAATACGATGAAGGCATAATAACTCTATACAATAGAATTATTGGAGATATTGGACAAGAATATAATGTTAACCTTAGCGATTATACCCCAAATATATCATCATCTCCTAAATTAAAAGGTGTTTCGATTCAAAGAGAAACAATAATAAGTATACTAGTCTTCGTACTATTAGTTGGATCATCTTTTATTGGAAGAGGAGGTCTAGGAGATGGGAGAAGATTCAGAAAACTTGATAATGATGAATACTTTGGCTGCGGTTTTTATGAGAGTGGCTTAGATGGAGATTCAGATGATAATTTTGGAGGAGATTCAAATAGTGGTTTTGGAGGTGGAGATTCTGGCGGTGGAGGTGCTTCGGGTGGTTGGTAATTTATATTATTTAATGGGAAAAAGATTTAGTTAAGAATGCATTGAAATATTAGTGATGTTATTTTATTTAAATCTAAGTTTACAATTTCATATAATCAAACGTTTCTATATTATGAGTTAATTAATTCAAAATATATAGAAAAGGAATGATTTAAATGGCAACTTATTCAAGATTATTAA
>NZ_DCLI01000064.1:0-34156 GCF_002320975.1 Clostridium sp. UBA1652 | reverse complement strand
CCGGAGGTTTTCTAGACAATAAAAAAACCATACATTTCTCTGTATGGTTTATAATACATCTATTAATCTTGAAATAAATCAATAGCTCCCAGTACTACATGAGCTAATCCAAAGCCTAATACAGCTGTTTCTAACATTGGCACTATATCTCTTTTACCCATGCTGTGATGTCTTGCATCCATACAACGAGCTGCTATTGCTCCTGCAGTTACTGCGGTACCTAATGCTGTAGGAATTAATCCTTCTTTTATTTTATGATTTCTTCTGTAATTCATAATATATCCCTCCTTAATGTTTACAAACATATTGTGTCCATTAAGCATTTAGTTTTATTACATTTTTTACGTTCTATACAGATGAAATCATACCCACTTAAATTAATAATTTCTAAAATATAATATTTATTGTAATTATATTAATTCATTGGCTTTAATATATGGATTTCTGTATCTATTTTTATTTTGTGTGCTTTTTCCAAGGTTTATAGCCTTACTTGGACATATATTTATGCAAGCCATACAGTCTATACATTTTCCTTGCCACTTAGGATATCCTTCAACCATTTCTATATTATTTACTGGACATATTTTTTGACACATAGAACAAGATATACATCTTTCGTCAACATTAAAGTTTTTGTCTTTTTCTTTATATGAATCTTTCCATAAACTATAAAATTTTTTATGAATTAAAGAATATCTCTTTGGTAATGCTTTTATTTCTTTAACCTTTAGTGTTTTTATAAATTCTTGAAGCTTAGAGTTGTTTTCTTCTATAGCCTTTTTAGCTCTTTCTTCTGTAGGATTTTTACCCATTCTGGTATAGTTAGAAATATATTTTATTATAACTGAATTTTTTATTTCTCCTTTATCCTCTAGAATCTTATCTATTTCTATTAATGGAAAATTTGACTTACCTCCACCAGTAACTTCTACAGCAAATATATAGGCATCTTTGTTAATCTTTATTTTTTCTATAAAGTCTCTAACTATAATTGGCAGTCCATATGAATGTAGTGGAAATACAATTCCTATCCTATCTCCTTCATACTCAAATTTTCCTTCCTTCATAGCTTTAGGTATTGATATTATTTCACATTCATCTAATTCATCTTTTATTTGCTTTGATACATACAAGCAATTTCCCGTAGATGAAAAATAAAATATCTTATTTTTCATTATTACTCCTCCAAAATTCTTTGACTTGTTTATTTATAGAACTGTTATCTTTGACTACTTTAAAATCTCTCCAACCTTCTGGCATAAGTTTAATATACTTTTCAGTTAAAAACCTATCATCAATTAATAAAACTGCACCCTTATCTTCTTCTCTTCTAATAACTCTCCCTACAGCCTGCATAACTTTATTGATTCCTGGATAAACATAGGCATAGTCATATCCTGTTCCCACTTCATTAAAAAAGTCCTTAATTAGATTTTGCTCAAAAGATAATTGAGGGAGACCTACCCCTACTATTATTGCTCCTATTAAGGAATCACCTTTTAAATCTATCCCTTCTGAGAATATTCCTCCCATGACACATAAGCCTAGTTGTACCTTCTCCTTTGGCTTTTTAAACTTATCTAAAAAATCTTCTTTTTCTATCTCAGTCATATTTTCTTTTTGAGGTATATATATAATCTCATCACTAAGCTTAGTTAAAAGTTCCTCAGCTTGTTTCATATATCTATAAGACGGGAAGAAACACATATAGTTACCTTTTTTACCTTTTACAAATTCTATTATCATAAGAAGTATCTTCTCAATTGTTGCCCCTCTATGTTTAAACCTTGTAGATATAGGCGCTATTAAGGTTAATAGATTTTCTTTTGGAAAAGGTGAGGGTAAACTCATCTTATAGCTATTTTCCTCTCCTCCAAGAAGTTCTATAAAATAACTGCTTGGTGATAATGTTGCTGAAAATATAACCTTACTTTTAGCTCTATTCATTCCAGTTGTAAGATTGTCTCTTGGATTAATACAATAAAGCTTTAAGATTAGTTCATTTCCATCAATAATAACTAGGCTTAAATAATTTTCATCATATAGTTCACTCATATTTATAAAAGTATTTAACTCAAAGTAAACATCTAAAACCTCTTGATAATATTGAAAATCCCTATTATTTATTAGAAATTCATCACACTCTTTTAAATAGTCTCTAATATATTCGTATACCACATTAGGTTCTTCTGTTATAAACTCATTTTCTCCTTTCCCGTCTCCCTCTTTTCTCAAAGCTATCAAAAAATTATTTATCTTATTTAATCTTCTTGTTAGCTTTTTTTCTCCCTTTAAAAGATTTTTAAGGTCCAAAATCTTTCTTTTACTTATAGCTGCTGAAAACATCTCTCTTCCTCTAGATACTAGATTATGAGCTTCATCTATTAAAAATATATAATCTTCTGTTCTTTCATCAAAAAATCTTTTTAAGTATACTCTAGGATCAAATGCATAATTATAATCCCCTATTATTACATCACACCAAATTGATATTTCTAAAGAAAATTCAAATGGACATATTTCATATTCTCTAGCATATTCTTCTATTTTTTCTCTTGTAAATTCATCTTCATTGTTAAGTATTTTAAATAAAGCCTCATTGACTTTGTCATAATACCCTTTTGCATAAGGACATTCTTCTGTATTACATTTTCCCTCTTCACTAAAGCAGATTTTATCTTTAGCTGTTAAGGTAATGCTTTTTACTTTTAAAACCTTATCTCTTAAAATGCTTATAGATTCTTCAGCTACTGTCCTTGTAATTGTCTTAGCTGTTAAATAAAATATTCTATCTGCCTGCTCTTCACCTAATGCTTTTATGCTAGGAAAAAGTGTTGATATGGTTTTTCCTATTCCTGTAGGCGCTTGTGCAAAAAGCATACCATTATTTCTTATGGTATTGTAGATAACAACCGCAAATTCTCTTTGTCCTTGTCGATACTTTGGAAAGGGAAAGGTTAAATCTTTTATAGAATTATTCCTAATCTCCTTCCACTCTAAAGTAAACTTTGCCCATTTTACATATTCGTTTACTACACTATTTACAAATTCCTCCAGTTCCTTAATGTCGAACTTTTTAAGAAAACTTTTTACTTCACTACTTTCTAGATTTATGTATGTGAGTTGTAACTCTATGTTTTCTAAACTATTTTCTATTAAATACATATATCCATAAAATTTAACCTGAGCCCAATGTAGTAAGTTATCTTCCTCTTGGATATCAATTAAATCTCTAGTTGTACTTTTTATTTCATCTATGATTATCTTTTCATCTAACTCTATTATCCCATCAGCTCGTCCTTCTACTGTTAACTCTATATCTTCTCTAATAAATACGTGCTTTAAATAAACTTCCTTTTTATAGTTTTCATAGGTTTTACTATTCTCTTTTTGTAAATATTGATGAGCCTTAGTTCCTTCTTGCGCCCTTTTGTTACCTGTATATCCGCTATCTATGCTTCCTCTTCTTAAAATAAATTCTATAAGATTTCTTACAGATATTCTTAGTTCTTTTATATCCATGGTTATCCTCATTTAAGTATATTTGATCTGATGTCTAGCCACTGTAGCACTCCCATCCTATATTAAGTCGGGAGCTAACAGTGGCACGACCCTAGATAAGTTCAACTAAGATTCAGTTGGAGACCAAACTCCACCTGAATCAAGTTTCACTTGATACTTAATATTTTACCCTAAATAATAGCTATTAAAAAGGAAACGTACCAAAAACTTTTTGATACGTTTCCTTTATTAGAACTTATTCAAATCTCAGAGCATCAATAGGATTCAATTTTGATGCTTTATTGGCTGGATATATTCCAAACACTACTCCAACTAAGAAGGAGAAAATAAATGCTCCTATTACTATATTGTTAGAAATACTTACACTTAAATTAAAGAAGTTTTGAGCCACATAAGCACCTAAAAATCCTATTAAAACTCCAAAAATACCACCTAGTGTACTTATTGTAGCTGCTTCTATCAAAAATTGTGTTAAAATCACTCCTCTTTTAGCTCCTATAGCTTTTCTTATGCCTATTTCTCTAGTTCTTTCTATAACAGAAACCAGCATAATATTCATTATACCTATTCCCCCTACTACTAAAGATATTGCAGCAATTCCTCCAAGCATTGTAGTTAAGCTTGAAGTAGTTGAGCTAGCTGTTTCTAAAAGACTTGTCTGATCCATTATTCTATAGCTATTTGTATTATTATCATACTTCTTATTAAGAAATAAGGTTAAATATGATTTTGCTTCACTAACACTGTCTTTATCTGTAGCTTCCGCATAAAATGTTTTTACAGTTGTAGTTTGTAACAATCTTTGAGCTGTTTGTAATGGAATTATTACCCTATCATCACTTGAACCTGTAGCACTTGTTCCTTGGGACTCAAGAACTCCTATTATTTTAAACTCAATACCACTTATATACATTGTCTTTCCTACAACATTTGTTGTTGAAAATAGATTTGTAGCTGTTTCTGAGCCAATTACTGCAACCTTATATCTATTTTCATCGTCATTATCATTAATGAATCTACCACTTGCAACTGCTAATTTCCTTATATCTGCATAGTTAGCTGTTGAAGCTTCAAGTGTAGTAGTTTTAGATGTTGTTCCTGCTTTTACATTTATGTTTCCTTGACTTAATGCAGGAGCGATCTCTTTAATACCTGGTTTAGTTTTTAATTCTTCAAGCTCCTCATTAGTAATTGCCTTAGTTCTATTTCCAGTTATACTAACTGTTATAAGATTGGTTCCAAGGCTTTCAATTTGCTCAGTTACCTGCTTTTTCGTTCCTTCTCCTATTCCTACTAATATGCTTACTGAAGATATTCCTATTATTATACCAAGCATAGTAAGAAAAGATCGCATTTTATTACTCCAAACAGATGCTAAAGAAATCCTAATTAGTTTTGAGATTCTCATATGCTTATCTCACCTACCTTCCAAGTATCTGAGGTGATTATTCCATCTCTTACAGTTATCATTCTTTTAGCCTCGGCTGCTATTTCCTTATCATGAGTTATTATAATTATGGTATTACCTTCTTTATTTAAATCTTCCATCATATTAAGAACTTCTCTTCCTGTCTTACTGTCTAAGGCTCCTGTAGGTTCATCTGCAAGTATTATCTGAGGTTCTGTTACCAAGGCTCTGGCTATTGCAACTCTTTGCTTTTGACCTCCTGATAACTCATTAGGCTTATGCTTTAAATGGGTTTCTAGACCAACTTTTTTTAATGCTGACAATGCTTTTTCTTTTATTTCACGACTACTCATTCCTAAATATAAAAGGGGTAATTCTACATTTTCCAAAACATTTAATTTAGGCAATAAATTATAATTCTGAAATATAAAACCTATCTTTTTATTTCTTATCTCTGCTAATTTTGAATCACTACATTTTGTATTTAATCCATCTAATATATATTCTCCACCACTTGGTGTATCTAGGCATCCTATTATGTTCATAAGCGTTGACTTACCTGCCCCAGAAGGCCCAACTATAGCTACATATTCACCTTTATTAATACTTAAGTTAATATTGTCAAGAGCCTTAAATTCACTACTTCCCATTGAATATATCTTATTTATATTACTCATATTAATTACTTCAGATTTATTAGTGTATTTATTCATTACCTCACCTCCTTAAGGTCTTTGTCCTCCTGATGGAGCTCCACTTCCACCACCCATAGAAGAGCCTCCCATAGATGCTCCTCCAAAGCTGCTTCTCTCACTTCTATTAGTGTTAGTTGATGTAGTTGTTGTTGGCAAAGTAATAAGTAACTTTTCTCCCTCTGTTACTCCACTAACTATTTCTACATAACTCTCATTTTCTAGTCCTGTAGTAACCTCTACTCTTTGTCCCCTTGACTGAGCTCCTTCACTTTCACCAGATGAACTTGAAACTGTAACATATTTTTTATCACTTTCTTTTGTTACTGCTTCAACTGGAACTACTAATGCGTCCTTTTTACTTTGTATTGCTATTGTGATATTAGCATTCATACCAACCTTAATAGCTGTAGGCTCCTTTATACCTAAAGTTACATCATAAGTAGTTACATTATTGTTGCTTGTACCCAATTGTGCTATAGCTTCAACTGTTCCTTCAAAGCTTTTATCACTTATTGCATCAAACTTAACTGTAGCTGTTTGTCCACTAGTTACTTTAGCTATGTCTAACTCATCTACAGCTACCTTAACTTTTATAGAATTTGGATCTATTATTGTTAAAACTGATTTAGCTGCTTGTACATCATCCCCTGTGTTATAAGTTTTAGCAACCACAACTCCTGATATTGGGGAGGTAACTGTCATTTTATTATAATTAGCTAATGCTTTTTCATACTGCTCTTGTGCATTAGTTAATTGTGTTGTGTCTGCTGTTGAACTATTTTGAGCACTTTCTAATGTCTGTTTTTGTTTATCTAAATTATCTTGTGCAGTTTGAACTTTCCCCTTTAGTAATTCATCTGTGGGATTAGCTTGTAACGCTTTATTAGCGGAATCTAATTGAGATTGAGCATTTTTAACAGCAGTTTGTGCTTCTGATATTTTTGATGCTCTTTGATTATTAGAGGTTGTTATTGCTGTCTCTTGTTTTGATACGTTGTTTTTAGCTGTTTCTAAAGCATTTGCAATGTCTTCACTATATGCTACAAAAAGAGTATCTCCTTTATTAACAGTATCTCCTACTTGAACATTTAGATTTTGTATAACCCCCTCATTACTAGGAGTTACCTCTTTAGAAGTACCTGCAAATGCACTTCCTGTTCCTTGTATATTTACTGATAAATCCATTTTAGATGCCGTCGCAGTTATATATCTACTACTTGCTGCTACAGCTTTATTAGTACCAAAAAACCTCTTATACCCAAAAATTCCTCCTGTAATAACTGCTACGGCAAGAGCTGCTACTATTAATGATTTAATTAATTTCTTTTTCACAGTAATTCCTCCTAAATTATTTATTGTTTATAATTCCGTTTATTAATTTTTTAATCTATACCTTAAATCCAGAGGTTATTTTGCTTAACCTTCTAGACATTTCTAATAAATCTTCTGTGGTTTTCTCTATTCCATTCATAGTTTTAAGTTGTTCTTCTATACTAGAGCTTATATTCTCAGTTCCTGATGCTATTTCATTTGAGGATAAAGCTATGTTATTTATTGCTTGCTCTATCTCTTTCGCACTTTCCACTTGTTGAACATTTGCTTTATCTATTTGCTCTATTTCTACAACTATTTCTTTAACATTTTTAATGATATTTTGGATACTTTCACCTACTTCAGATGCCTTTTCAACACCTTTAGCAACTTTTTCTTCTACCTGATTTACTGAAGTTACTGCTGACGCTGATTTTAACTGATTGTCCTTAACCAATTCATATATATCTCTAGCTGCCTTACTACTTTCATCTGCTAATTTTCTGATTTCGTCTGATACTACATTAAATCCCTTGCCAGCCTCTCCAGCCCTTGCAGCCTCTATTGCTGCATTTAATGCTAATAGATTTGTTTGTTCTGATATTGATGTGATTATTTTTATAATATCTCCTATTTTTCTTGAGGAATAATCTAACTCATTTATTATTACCGACACCTCTTTAGATGAACTTGCTATATTAGTAATTGAAGATACTATTTCATCTATTTTGTTAGCTCCATCCTCCGCTGATTCTTTAACTTTTTTACTATTATAAGCAGTCTTTCTACTTGCATCAGAAGCCGCTTCTGAAAATCTTGCTGCTTCTGAAAGTCCTGCAGTAGTTTCTTCTGCTGATGCCGCTCCATCTGATGCTCCTCCACTTATATCTACTACAGTCTTAGAAATCTCTTCTAAAGACTCTGTGGTTATTGCTGTTGCTTTACTTAGTTGTCCACTTGAAGACTCTATAACCTCAGCAGAACTAGCTACTTCTTTAATAATTGACTGTAATTTATCCATAAACAAATCAAAACTTTTACTCAATTGTCCTATTTCATCTTTGCTTTGATAATTAATCCTTTGAGTTAAATCCCCATTGCTTTCTGAAACCTCTTTTAGCTTCCCAGTAACCTTTTTTACTGGCACAATTATTGATCTTATTATTACAATTGATAATAAAAGAGAAATGACTATACATATTACAACTATAGATATTAATATCATTACCGTTTTTTTATAATCAGCTTTACTATCCTGATAAGTATTCTGTGCTTCTAAAACATGATTGTTTATAACCTCATCAAAAGATTCAACTAAGGCTATCTTCGCCTCATCAAAAGCCTGCATATTATTAGGTGCTCCTCCAGCTCCATCTTGAGATTCTGGTGGAATTTGTCCTTCTAAATGTGATCCATTTTGCTGAATAAGACCACGTTGTTCTGCATTTTCAACAAATGTGTCCTTGGCTGCAATAAATGCGTCATAATTACTAAATAAACTTGAAAAATCCTCATCATCTTTATACTCAAGTAAGGCCTCATCTATATCAGATACCTTAGTTGCTATTGCATCTTTTATAGTTTTCTTCTCATCGTCATCACTTGCATCCATTAAAGAATTACCTTCATACCTGATATACTCAATATCTGATTTTATATTTTCTAATTTTATAATTGGAGCAACCCTTTGTTCATTTAGTTCCATAATTTTATTGTTTAATACTGTCAATTGTTTTACTGAAGTCACTCCTATTATGGTCAGGAATATTAAAAAACTTATAGATAACAAACTAATTTTTTGTGTCAATTTAACATTTTTGAAAAAATCCATTCTTTTCTCCTCTACTAAGCGCGTTACCTTCTATTTGCCAGGTTTTAAATCATACAATTCTATAGAATTCCCTCTACCAAAACCCTGATTTAATGTCTTATTTCCAGTGGTTGAAGTTTTAGAGTTATCCCACTTACTTCCTGGAACCAATACACCATTTTCTTG
Source organism: Clostridium sp. UBA1652 (assembly GCF_002320975.1). Taxonomy (NCBI): domain Bacteria; kingdom Bacillati; phylum Bacillota; class Clostridia; order Eubacteriales; family Clostridiaceae; genus Clostridium; species Clostridium sp. UBA1652. The sequence goes on along the minus strand of NZ_DCLI01000064.1, from coordinate 25,221 downwards.
AACCCAAGACATTATTTCATTATTTCCACCTCTACCTTGTCCACCAGTTATGACATATCTGATTTCTCCTTTATTCACCAATTCTTTAAACTCATCTAAAGTTAATATCTGATCAGAGCCACTAAATCCTCCTAGAGTTATTACAGATTCACCTGTATTTATGATTATTTGTGAAGCTGTACCAGTAGCTGATTGTACTGCCACCAAATATTTTTCACTGGTTATATTGGATTTAAGGTAATCTACAAGCTTAGTTATATCTTCATTACCTTCTAAGGTATTTCCCATTCCTATCTCCTCAGTTCTCAAACTTAACCCTGCTGAAGGGAATGTTCCTGACATTTTATAAAACATTGTAGTTGATGACCAAACTAATGGTGTTATTAACAATCCTATTACCGATATTGATACTACAATTTTGTCTATTATTTTTTTATCATTATTTCTTAGTAAATTTAGTGCAATTAAAACTACCGAAGATGCACCAGATAAAACAAATACTGTTATAGCTAATATTTTGCTTATATTATCACTACTATAATAAGAGAGGATTAATAGTTGAACTCCTGCATTAATTATAAGAGCTCCCGGTAAAAACCATGATTTCCAACCTCTATCTTTGTAAAGTTCCCACATAGATATAACACCTATACCTGTTAATGCTGCTATAGGGGGAGCAAGCATAGTTAAATAGTATGGATGAAATAACCCTGTTGTAAAACTAAAATATATAAATACAGGTACTAACCACGTAAACCATAGTGCTAATCCTAATTTCTTTTTGTTATCTAACTTTAAGTTTAATTTCTCCTTTATAGCGGCTGCTATAAAACCTATTAATGCTAATGGAAATAACCATATTATTTGATCTGACAAACTGTTGTTTTGAAATAATCTTGTAATACCAGCTCCCTCTGAGCCTCCCATATTACTCACTTGGCCACCACCAGCTCTCATGTTACCAAATCCCATACCTCCTTGAGATCCACCTTCTCTTTGAGGCATATTTCCACTTGAACCATCCGTTGCTTTACCTTCACCCATATTTCCTTCTCTTTCTGGATTACCTTGCATCATTTGTCCATTGGTTCCTTGTGGCGATTGAGGCTTTTCACAATCTCCATTTGATGAATAATTTTCTGTTTGTGATTCTTGCCCTCTATCCATACCTTCTTGAGGATTTATTTCACCAAATCCACCTTGTCCACTTCTATTTGAACTTCCAAGACCAAGTCTTTCTAATCCGTTATGCCCTATTATTAATTCCATAACCGTATTATCTGTGCTGCTTCCTATAAATGGTCTATTCTCTTCTGGAACTAAATCTACAATAAAGGCCCAACTCAAAGAAGTTATTAAAAGAACTATGGTTCCTAATACTAAATGTCCTATCCTCTTTTTCCATGAAACTGCTGTAGATAACAAATATGTTATATATAAAGCAGGTACAATCATGTAAGCTTGAAGCATTTTTATATTAAATCCTATACCTACAAGAACTAAGCTTAAAATTAATAGTTTTAAATGTCCTTTTTCTGCCGCTATTGATAACACCCAACATGCTAAAAGCAAAACTAATACTAAAAGATTATCGTTTGTATTATTTCTACTATCTGCTACAAAAATTGGAGTTATAGCAAGACACAAAGATGATATTAAAGCAGCTGGAATCCCGAAAGATCTTTTTACTATTTTATAAATAACCCATACTGAGATAACTCCTGCTAAGGCTTGGGGGAGAATTATGCTCCAACCGCTATACCCAAATATCTTTGCTGATAATGCCTGTATCATAAATCCTAAAGGTGGTTTATCTATAGTTACAAATCCCGCTGGATCAAATGATACAAAGAAGAAATTCTTTAAACTCATCGTCATGCTTTTAACACCAGCGGCGTAGTACTCATTCCCATAACCTTCAATACTTAAATTAACTAAACTTAAAAATCCTGATAATATTAAGATTGGCACAAGCAGAATTTCGTTTTTTGATAGCTTTAACTTTCTCATTTATTCTTTCCCCCTTAGGTGATTCCTTACTTATTTCATATTTCAAATTATAGCCACTAATTGTAATGCTATTATCAAATAATTATGTGAAATTTGTGTGATGATAGACCTTAGAAGAACTCAACTTATATATTGTCCCTGTTTATATTCTCTATTTCTTTATTCTCAGCCCTATTAAAGTTAAAAATTTAAATATTATTGTACAAGTGTACAGACGTACACCTGTACACTTGTATAATTGTAAAATTATACATTTTTCTATTTGTACAGTTGTACAATTGTACAAACGTACAAATAAAAAAGGCTTAAGTATCTTTGACTACTTAAACCTTTTTTACTAAATTGGATATTTAATTATAAAACTTACTCCATTTTCTCTATTAAAAGCTTTTATACTTCCACCATAAAAGTCTATTATCTTTTTGGATATGGCTAATCCTAGTCCAAAATTCCCAGTTTTATCTTTATAGAGTGTTTCAAATATATGTTCAATATTATCTTCAGATATATTCTGTCCATCATTATAAAGCTCTATAATTCCATAATTTGCTTCTCTTTTAAGCTTTACCCTCATCTGGCTTTTTGCATATCTCAATCCATTTTCTAATATATTTTCAATTGCAACTTTAACCTTTTCTTTATTACCTTTAATCATAATTCTATCAAGGTCGAGATCCCAATCAAGGTTGCTATTTACAACTTCAAACCTATTTATTATCTTTAAGAGAACTTCTTTTAAATCAAATTCTTCATTGTCAATATTATTTCCTAAAACATAATCTAATGTATTAAGATATAATAACTGCTTTATTTTTTTCTCTAAACTAATTGCTTCTTCTTTTATTATTTCAGCTGTTTTCTCTACTGAGTCTATATAAACTCCATCTATAATAGCCTCTGCATGACTCATAATAACCATAACAGGTGTTTTTAAGTCATGAGATATACTTTGAAGAAAAGTTTTTTCTTCCTCGTCTATTCTCTTTAGTTCTATCTGCATCAGATTCATAGCCTTTGCCAGTCTTCCAATCTCATCTTCACTTTTAATTATTATAGGCTCTTTCCAATCCTTTTGAGCTATTCTTACTGTATGATTCTCTAATTCCTTAAGAGGTTTTGAGATACGATTTGCAACTACCTTAGCTGTAAAAAATCCTATTCCAATAAAAATAATTCCTATAAACATAACTATGTATATTATTATATTATCTTCACTATTAGGAGTAAAAGAGATTAAGTATTCATTTTCAGAGGTGTCTGTTTTAATAGAACTTATTACAAATATATACTTTCTATTATTAAAATACTCCTTAAATTCACTTTCAGTCATATCTCCTTTAGCAAAAGTAGCCATCCATTCTCTGAATCCCTCATCTTTTATTCCAGGAGGTACTATAACTCTATTTCCTTCTTGTACATTACCTTCATTTTGAGGAAAGAATTTCTCAGAAATTTTTCTTACACTTTCTATCTTTATCTCTCCAGAATTACTCACCTTAGCAATAAAATGTTCACTTCCTCTAAGGTTTCTTAATTCATCAAACCTGTTAGGTTGAATAAAGTTTTCGCTATCAATTATAGCATCATGAAAAACCTTTAAATCTTGCATCTTATTGGCTTCATTTATGGTTCTGTAGGCAACTAAATATACTATTGAAATACTACATATTATAACTAAAATCACTGCTGTAAATGTAGTCCAAATTCTCATTGTTAATGATTTAAATCTTAATTCCCTCATGACTTATACACCAACTTATATCCATAGCCATACACAGTCTCTATATTTAACTTGTCAACTTTTTTTCTTAATCTTCTTATAGTATCATCAACAACTCTATCTGAACCAAAATAATCGTCTCCCCAAACATTTCTAAGTATTTGGTCCCTAGATATTAAGATGTTTTTATTTTCAGCTAGATAATTAAGTAATTCAAATTCCATTTTAGTTAATTGAATCTCTATTTCCCCAAGGAAAACTGTTCTTTGTGTTTTACTAATGACATAATCACCTATATTTATTGATAATTCTGATACTCGCTCTTTTTCATCACCATAAATCCTCTCCATAAGTTTATTAGTTCTTATAACTAACTCCCTAGGTAAAAATGGTTTAGATAAATAGTCATCACTTCCTAGCTCAAGTCCAACAACTCTATCAAGCTCTTCATTTCTTGCTGACATAAATATTACCGGAGTATTTTTATTATTATCTTTTATCTTTTTTATAAGCTCATACCCATCTGCTCCTGGAAGCATTATATCCAATATCCATAAATCTGGCATATCTTTTATTTTTTGCAGGGCACTATCTCCATCCAAAAATGTTGTTACTTTATAACCTTCTAGTTGTAAATATCTTTCCAATAAAATATTTAAACTCTTTTCATCCTCAACAAGATATATTATCTTATCCATTATTATCACCCCAGAATTTATCTTATTAAAATACATTTTTATTCTAACATATAAATTTCTAATCATTTTAGATATATTATGTGAAGATTATGTGTTTTTCATTATTTAGCTACACATATTTATCTGTAAATATGACCATATTGTCAAATTTATGATAATAATATCACACATTGTCGTTTAATTCATATTATATATTGCAAAAGAGACTAAATTTATCTAAAAGGATGTGCTTATTTTGAGTAATGAATTTTATATTGATAGCACAAATAATGAAATAGTAGATCCATCGAATCCTGATACTATTCCTAAGTTTACAGATAAGTTACCTCGTCCTCCTGTAATGAGGCCTCTTATAGAAAACGGGAATATATATTATGAGATTGAAATGAAAGAAAGCTATCATTCTTTTCATAAACAATTTCCTCTCACCTATATTTGGGGTTATGAGGGGATTTTTCCTGGACCTACAATAGAAGCTGTAAAAGATAAGTCAATATGGGTACGCTGGATTAATAATCTTCCTTCAAAGCATTTTTTACCTGTAGACCGCACTCTTCATGGTGCTTCTGATTCGCCAGAAGTAAGAAGCGTAGTTCATCTTCATGGTGCTAATGTTGACTGGGAAAGTGATGGCCACCCTGATGCTTGGTTTACAAAAGATTACACCTTTACTGGGAAAACTTTTAAGAGAAAGGTTTATAGATATACCAATCACCAGCCTGGTACCTTAATGTGGTATCACGATCATAGTATGGGAATAACTAGATTAAATGTTTATGCAGGTCTTGCTGGACTTTATATTCTTCGTGACCCACTTGAAAAGAGATTAAATATTCCTAAAGGTAACTACGAAATCCCTTTGATGATTCAAGATAAATCCTTTAACAAAGATGGTTCTTTATTTTATCCAGATTCACCACCATTCCCAGTGGATGTAAAACCATCAGTAGTTCCTGCATTTTTAGGTAATACAATTGTAGTAAACGGTAAGGTCTGGCCATATCTCAATGTTGAACCTAGAAAGTACAGATTTAGAGTTATTAATGCCTCAAATACCAGAGGATATGCTCTAAGTTTATCTAATAAACAAAACTTTTATCAGATTGGTACAGACGGGGGATTGCTACACCATCCTGTTACACTGGACTCAGTAGAATTAGAACCAGCTGAAAGAACTGATATAATAGTTGATTTTTCTAACTTAAAAGGAGAAACTATTACTCTAAACAACGAATCTCCAGATCCAAACATTAGCGTAATAATGCAATTTAGAGTATGTCTACCTTTAAGAGGAGAAGATAAGACTGAAATTCCCCATGAACTAACACCACAAAGTCATTTAACTGAAGACTTAGCTGATAATTCTAGACTATTGACATTAAGTGCTTCAACAGATCATTACGGTAGACCTATGCTTATGTTAAATGATCGTATGTGGAGTGATCCAACAACTGAAAAACCTGAATATGATAGTATAGAGATATGGAATATATTAAACTTAACTACTTTTCCTCATCCTATTCATATTCATTTAGTTCAATTTAAAATATTAGATAGGATTCCTTTTGATGTTTCTTTTTATCAGGAAACAGGTAAGATTAAGTATACTGGACCACCAGAAGCTCCTAGAAACTTCGAAACTGGTTGGAAGGATACTGTTAAAGTTTTTCCTGGAATGATAACAAGATTAATCATGCATTTTAAAGATCATGCTGGGGATTATGTGTGGCATTGTCATATACTCGAACACGAAGACCACGATATGATGAGGCCAATTAGAGTATTAAAAGACTCTATAGCAATAGAATAACTTTTTAATTAAAAGCCATTATAAAATTATAATGACTCAGGCTGTTAATTTTCCTATAATGTAAAAAACCTTGGAAGATACTTATTTTAGTATCTCCCAAGGTATCTAAAAATTAAACGTAGTGAAAATTTAATCTTATAGACCTAATAAACCTATCCAATATCCAATTATACCTACTGCAAATAATCCGAAGATTAACCATATTGGACTTACTTTTTTCTTTAATAATCTCATGCAAAGGAATGTTAATCCTAATGCTAATAATCCTGGTAATAAAGAATCTAAAACACTTTGAACAGTTGTAACTGTTACTTCTCCAGCAGCATTAGTAACTCTTGAAAGTTCAAATGGAACCTTTATAGATGTCCATCTAGCAACTAAAGCACCCATTATGAATAATCCAAGTATTGAAGCTCCTTCAGTTAATTTTTGTAGCTTATTACCAGCTAAATCTTTAACTATGTTAGCACCAACTTGATATCCGTAAAATTGTGTAATCCATCTAAATCCTAAACGAACTACATTCCATAAAACGAAGAATAATATTGGTCCAAGTAAGCTACCACCAGTTGCTATTGAAGCTCCTAATGCAGCAAGTACAGGTCTTAAAGTACCCCAGAATATTGGATCACCAACTCCTGCTAAAGGCCCCATTAAACCAACCTTAACTCCGTTTATAGCTCCATTATCTATATCTGCACCATTAGCTCTTTGCTCTTCCATTGCACAAGTAACTCCTAATATAGGTGATGTTACAAATGGTTGAGTATTAAAGAACTCTAAATGTCTCTTTAAGGCATCTTTTTGTTCCTCTTTAGTTGTATATAACTTCTTAAGAACAGGATTCATTGCATATGCATACCCTATAGCTTGCATTCTTTCAAAGTTCCAAGAACCTTGATGAAAGTTTGAACGAAGGAATACACTAATTAAATCTTTTTTAGTTAATTTTTTTTGTTCACTCATTCCTATTTCCTCCTCCTTCTTAATCTAACACATCATCATCAAAGTCATCACTTGCAGATGCAACTTGCACTGCTCCATTATACTTTGGTGATAATTGTAGATATAGTAAAGCTAAAATTGTTCCTAATATACCTAGAGCTACTAGATTATAGCTTGAGAATGAAGCTACAACAAATCCTAAGAAGAACATAGGCATTAAGTGTTTAGCACCCATCATGTTTATAACCATAGCGTAACCAACTACAACTATGAATCCACCTGCAACTTGAAGTCCTTTTGTAATAAAATCCGGAATCGCATTTAGCATATTTGTCACTTGATCTGTACCTGCAAACATAGCAACTATTAATACTGGTATAGCTACACGAAGTGCTTGGATAACCAATCCACCTAAATGACACATATCTACTCCAGTAAAGTTAGCTTCTTCAGCATATTTATCAGCTCTGTGTTGTAAACCAACTGATAAAGTTCTTGCAAATATTGTTAAAACTTGACCAGCTGCAGCTAGTGGTATAGCAATAGCTATTCCTTCTGCAATGCTTTGTTTAGAAACTATTACTAAAATTGTGGATATACAGCTAGCAAGTGCAGCATCTGGTGCCATAGCTGCTCCTATATTCATCCATCCTAAAGCCATTAATTCTAATGTTCCACCTAATATAATACCGGTTTTCATATCTCCTAATATAAGTCCTATAATTGTACATGATATCAAAGGTCTGTGTGTTTGGAATTCATCTAGAACTGAACCAATACCTGAAATACATGCCCATGCTACAACAAGAATAATTTGTAAAGCATTCATAATTTTCTTCCTCCCATTTCTTTAATTCTTTAATTTTATAGTGGTAATTTATCTTTTAATAGAACCTTAGAGTCAGATGCAACAACTCTTATTTCTAATTCTATTCCCTTTTTGTTTAACTCTTTGAAAGATGAAATATCTTGATCATTTACAGAAATTGCTCCAGTTATTTGTTTCTTTCCTTCTTTAAATGACATTCCTCCAATATTTACGCTTTCAATACCTACTCCAGCTTCAACTAATCTTAAAACATCTGTAGGATTAGTAAATAATAATAAAGCTTTAAAATCATTTTTAGGGTTATTGTATACTCTTATAGCTTTATCAACGTTTAAAACATGTGCTTTTATTCCTGGAGGAGCTACTTGCACTAATAATGTACTTCTAAGCTCATCCTTTGCAACCTCGTCACTTACTACTATTATTTTTTCACACCCAGTTACCTTCGACCAAACTGTTGCTACTTGACCATGTATTAATCTGTCATCAATTCTAGCTAAAACTATTTTCATAATTATAGAACCTCCTCATCATCATCGTTAATGTTTTTATTTATTATAAGACCTTCTTTAAACGGTCTAATGGACTCTTTACCTGAATTCTCAGCTATCTTTACAAGCTCACTTATAGAACTAGATGTTCTCGCTCCAAATACCTCAAGTAACATAGGTAAATTTACGCCTGTAACTATATCCATATTTTCATTTTCTACAACTATCGATGTAGCTGCATTAAATGGGCTTCCTCCAAAAAGATCTACTAAAAATATTAACCCATTCTCTATATCTAAAGCTTTTATAGCTTCACTATACTTTCTAGTTAAATCTTCAGTTCCTTCTCCTGGCATAAAGGTTATATATTCTACATTTTCCTGTTTTCCAAAAATCATTTCTGAGGACTTAACTAACTCTTCAGAAAATCTTCCATGGGTTGCAACAACTACTGCTGGCATAACCGCTCCTCCTTTTAGAACTTTATATTCTTATTTTATATACTAATCTATTTTGTATACGTTATTTATTATAGCAATATCCATGCCAAAAAAAGTGTATCAATGAATGTAAGCCATTTCAACTAAGAAATATCACTGCTTTGATACTTTCTTATGATGAAAAATACATTTTGATACACTTCTATTTATAAGCTAATACACTTTTCTTGTTTTTTCTAATACTGTATCAAATTATTTCACAAATATGATACACTTCATCTTCCGTTAGTATTATTCTGAGACTATCTTCGAATACTTTCACTGCATTTTTAACAGCATCTAAACAATTTGCAGTAAAATTCTTTTCTCCTCTATAAGTTAGCCCTGAGTTTAATACCATTCTTTCTATAGCACAAGCAACATGTATTATTAATCTAAGCTGTTCTGCATTAGACAAATTTTTATTTAAACCTTCCTCTAACAATCTAATGAAATCCATCAAAAGTCCTATAATCTTTTTAGGATTAAGATATGTTAAATACTCTTCTAAATTTTCTTCACACAATTCTCTAATTAAAAGACTCCTGCTTTCCTCTTCTCTAACTTCAACACCAGATATTATTCCTCTTAATACATTTGCACCACTTCCACCTATAAAGGATTCAAGTGAAATAAATGGTATATCTTTACCTACGTTTTTAACCCCTACTATAGCAATAACATTTTTTGTACTCTCAAGATTTTTTACATTTTCTTCAGCACCTTTTATACCTATAGGGATAACCTCTATTTCTTCAATTGAAATATCTTCAATTATATTCTTCACTATCTCTTTAAGTTTCTCTGCTGTTCCAACTCCAGAAGAACATACAGTTATAACTGTTTTTGGTTTTGAAGAACCTTGTTTATTAGCGTTAGTATTTATAATGTTACTATATCCATTAAATTCTCTTAATGAAAAATATATTTCATCCAACTCTTCTGAAAATAAATGTCCTTTTCTAACAGCTTCTATAACTAAAGGAGTAGACACCATATCTAAAGTTCTAGTTTTTATATTTGTTCTCTCCTGTATTATCTGCCCAAAGGTTACTAGAGAACCCATGTCTACCATTAGAAGTACACCTTTTCCTTCGTTCATTTCAACAACTTTTTCCGTAACCTCTTCTAATATACTTTGCGGGCTAACATCAAGTGGCATATCTACAGCTTCAATAGGTCCTTCTTTTCCAAGTAAGTCTACTGCTACATTAACCATACTTAAGGCAGTGCTACTACCATGAGCAATTACTAATATACCTACTTTTTCACTAATAACCTTTTCTTCTTCTAAATTCTTTAATAACATGGCTAAATATATAATTTCTATTTTAGGGACTTTAACTCTAAATTTGTTTTCTATTTTATTCGCTATATCCTCCGCAACTACATACTCCTGCCCATCTTCATCTATGGAATAACCCATTCTATCTATTTTTTCCTTTGTTAAATGATCATCAGCCCTTTGTTTTAAAAATACACTTAAATGCAAACTTACAGCATATACGAATCTTTCCCCATATGTTACATTTAACCTATCTTCAGTAAACTTTTTTATATATTGTGTAAATTCAAATACATCATTATCTACAATGGATAAAAGTTTTTCTTTTACATTATTATCTTTTCTAATTTTTTTGTAGAAAGTTTTTAATTGGGCATCAATATCTTTCATGACCAAATCATGAATTACTTCTTTATTCATACCTTCATTTTTAAGAATTTCAGATTTATCTTCTATAATTCTATATAGATTAAACGGAAGCTCATAATCATCATTTTTTAATAAGCTAATCTGACCCTTAGGACTAATAATCATACTGTTGTCTATAATAGATGAAATTTCTTCGAAATCCTTCCTATTATCAGAAATAACAAAAAGCCCTTTTTGAATATTAGGAGGTATGCTTTCAATATTAATTTCTATTGCATCTCCCGATTCTAAACTATTTAAAAATGCAGTTGCACATATTAATTGTATATTCGACTTTAGCTTACCTATGTTCCCCGTATAAGAACTACCAATCAAGGCTTTTATAACTTCCCTAGCTACTATAACCTTTTTATTTACTCTATTGGCTTCAGCTGAAAACATATGTTTTATAAGTTCCAATCTTTCTTCCAAGGGTCTTTTCTGAAGTGATGGTATTGTAATTGTTACTGGAATTCTTCTTAAAAAAGTTGCTAATAAGGATGACTTAGGTTCTTCAGTAGTTGCTCCTATAATAAGTACATTTGCTCTTCTTTTTCTATCGCTTTCTCCTAATTTATTATAAGTTCCAGTATCCATGAAGTAGAATATCATTTCTTGCCCTTCTGGACTTAATCTATGAATCTCATCTAAAAATAATATTCCTCCATCTGCCTTTTCTACAATTCCTTCTTTTTCTGAATCTGCACCTGTAAAAGCACCTTTAATATGTCCAAATATATGAGAAAGAAGTAGTTGAGGATTATTTCCATAATCTGCACAATTAAAAACTATAAAGGGTGCATTATCTTTAAATCTTTTAGAGAATTTAGCATAGTTAAACATCATATTTGCAAATAAAGTTTTCCCTACTCCAGTCTCTCCTAATATTAATGTATGTAGTCCATTTGGAGGATACATTATTGCTGCCTTTGATTGATTTATAGCTTGTTTTAAACTCCCCTCAGCTCCTATTAAATAATCAAAAGGTGAATTAGTCATCTTACTTTCTTCCCCAAATAGTTCACTAAGCTCTCGTATCTCCACTTGTCTCTCAACTATTTCTACATTTAATAATTCCTCTAACCTTCTTTTGCTGAAATATTTAACAGGTCTTTCTTTTATCTTAATCACTAAATCGGATTTATATAATTCATTTAATTCTTTACTTACATTATTCCTTAATATATCTAATCTATCTGCTATCTCTATTGCAGAAAACCCTTTAAATTCTTTAAAGTCTTCTACAGTAAAGTCTTTAGTTTCATTCATTAAAAAATTATAGATTTTATCTATTCTTTTCATTGTTTCAATGATCACTTCCTTCTAATTGGATATACTAATAATAGCATTAATTCCAAAAAAATAAATCCTCAAAATATCGAGGATTTATTGAAATTTATTTTTCATTATATTCATTTACTATTTTCTGCACTAATTTTTTAATAACACTTGCTTGCGCAATCAAAGATAATACTAATAAAAATATCTTTATTCTTTCTTCATCTTTGTCTTCAAGATTTAAATCTTTTACTATATTTTCTAATTTTGAATCATGTAATACAGATGAGTTTTTTATATCATTAAAACTTTCACTTTGTATATCTGAAAATATTTTATAAGCAGACTCCCAGTCAATTATATCATCTGCTCTAAGATTTATTTCATTAAATGCTAGTTTAAATACCTTTTTTATTTCCTCTGTAGTAAGTACTGGTCTCATATAACTAAGTAATACTAATTGTGCTAAATGAACTTTAGTATATCCTCTTTTTTTACCATCTTCAGGCTTAGTTATAACTTCACTTTTTATATAGTTCTGAACTATATTATTTGTATATTTATCGTCAACAAATTTATCATTTAAGTAATCTATAACTTGTGATAAAAATAAATCATATTTAGGTAAATCATCATAAGATATCATACTATTTTTAGACATCTCTTCTGCCAACTTCGCAATGTATTCTTCATCAAATCTTTTTTCATCCATAAGAGTACCTCCACATTAAAATCCACTATATCTGTTATTATATAGTATACCAAAACTCTTTACAAGTTATCATCAATTTATTAATAATATTTTATTTTAATAAATCCTTATTTTAAGACCCTTAGAGTTACAATCCACAGTTATAAACAAGTTATCAACATATATTGTGGATAACTTCAAAAATTATGTGAATATAAATTTATTACATCCATTTTTATCCACATAATTCACATTTACCCTGTGGATTATCTGTTTATTACTTGTGGAACACCTGTTGAATAATTAGCTATTTATCAACATTTTTCTCTAATATGCTTTTGTCAATATAAATACTTCAACAAATAATTTTTTATAAAACATGAGTTTTTATATTTTTTTAATATTTTGATTATAATAATAAAAAAAATTTATATATATTGTAATGAATTATATAATAAATTGTTACATAAAATAACTATCTTAGTATTATTCGTCAAACTAACTAATTATTTATTTATATTTCTGTAACTTATACTTTTTATTGACATATAATATATAGAATCATTGTTAATATAATCCTTATTTTATATACACTTTCGACATATAATCTTTATTTATGGTAAGTTATTACTTTTTTATCACAGAAATTTAATTTTCTAAAAATATTATTATTCTTCATATATCCAACTATATTATATCCCTAAAACCCTTATAAATACTTATTTTATTCATTTCATCTATATGATATTATTACCATTTATTTGAAAACTATACTATTGACATTTCAATTATTTGGTATTATATTAATCTTAGATGTTATTTAAGTAAGAAATTTGTAAATATTGCAGTTATTTAGAGAAAATGTATTGACTTTAAATTACATCTTTGCTAATATTAATATACGAAATGTCGAATGTTGTAAAACGAGGAGGAAATTTATATGAAATCAACAGGTGTAGTAAGAAGAGTTGACGAGTTAGGAAGAATAGTTATTCCAATAGAGCTAAGAAGAACATTAGATATCGCTGAAAAGGATGCTCTAGAAATATATGTAGACGGTGAGCAAATCATATTAAAGAAATATGAGCCAGCTTGCATATTCTGCGGAGATGCAAGAGATGTTACTAACTACAAGGGAAAAAATATATGCAAGAACTGTATGGCTGAATTAAAAAAATAATTAAAATTATTTTTAATCCATAAATAAATCAATATGTATATATGGTTAAAAAAGCACTTCAACCCCAAGAAGTGCTTTTTTTATTATAGATCAGTTGAATATTTATATACCTCTGACTTAGGCATACTTCTTTCTTTTGCCACTAATTTAATTGCTTCTTTTTTACTATATCCTCTATCTACATAAAGTATTATATGCTCTTCCACTGTAGTATTTTCCCATTTAGCCTTTTGTTCTAAGTCTATTTCCTCTTGACTTTTTCCTTCAATTACAACTACAAACTCTCCCCTTGGGTTATTTGTATTAAAATGCTCTATAACCTCTGAAATTAATCCACGTACTATTTGTTCATGAAGTTTAGTTAATTCCCTACAAATAGCCACTTTTCTATCTCCTAATTCTTCATGAAGAAAGCTTAAGGTATCTTTAATTCTATGAGGAGCCTCATAAAATACCAGTGTTTCTTTATGGTTTTTTATTTCACTAATTAATACTCTTCTTTCTTTATTTTCTCTAGGTACAAAACCTCTAAAAGTAAACTTAGTTGTATCTAAACCTGAATTAACTAACGCTGTTATTATTGCAGTCGCCCCTGGTAATACTTCAAACTCAACCTCTTCCTCTATACATCTTTTAATAATCACACTTCCTGGATCAGATATCCCTGGAGATCCAGCATCACTAACCAAAGCTACAATCTCTCCACCTTTTACTCTATTTATTATCTCTTCTGATTTCGTTAATTCATTATGTTGATGATAACTTATCAGTTGTTTTTTAATATTAAAATGGTTAAGAAGTTTTATTGTTTGTCTAGTATCTTCAGCCGCAATAACATTACACTCTTTCAAAACATCTAATGCTCTTATAGTTATATCCTTTAGATTACCTATTGGCGTAGGTACTATATATAATTTACTCATTATCTTTCTCCCTTCCATATATACGGTCTATTTCCTCGCTATAGCCTCCACAATCATTATATACATATAAAGGTGCTTCCCACTTAAGAAAAGCCCCTCCATCCCTCTGTGCCTCAATTAACACTATATTAGGAGGTTTTTTAGTATTTGGATGAATCATTCTAATTCTTTTAGGTTCTATCTTATGCTTTCTCATCAAACATAAAATATCCGCCAATCTTTCTGGTCTATGTACCATATATAATTTGCCATTATCTTTTAATAAAATCCTGGCGCCTATTATTACATCCTCTAATGAGCATAAAATTTCATGTCTAGCTACAGCAAGTTTATCACTGCTATTTATTATTCCTGAAGAATTAAGTTTGTATGGGGGATTTACTGTTATAACATCAGCTTTCTCTATTGTTTTCATAAGTTCTATATCTTTAATATCCCCTTTAATAAACTGTACCTTCTCCTGTGCATTATTTATTTCTACGCTTCTTTTTGCCATTTCGACAAATTCTTCTTGTATCTCAATACCGAGAATACTCTCAGGAGATTTTTTCCCATATATTATAAATGGTACTATTCCTGTTCCAGTACAAATATCAATTACTCTATGTCTTCTTTTAACTTCTGCAAAATTAGCTAATAGTACCGCATCTATCCCAAATCTAAAGGCTTTCTTTTTTTGAATAAGATGAATTCCATTAAGCTGTAGGTCATCAAGGGTCTCGTCATCTTTAATAAAGCTATTTATATCCAAATTCATCACACTCCAACTATCTATTACTTATCCATTATAAAGATTAATTATAAAAACTTCAAAAAAAATTTAGAGGATGTTTTAAACACCCTCTAAAATAAACTATATTCTATTTCACTCTTCTAGCTGTGTAGAAGGACCAAATATTTGATACTTTAACTACATCTCCTGTTTGCGGTGCATGAATCATTTGACCTCCTCCTACATATATACCTACATGATGAGAACTAGTAAAGACTAAATCTCCAACCTGAAGGTTAGAATAACTCACTGGAGTTCCGTTACCCATTTGAGCATCTGTATCTCTACCTATAGATATACCTGCTTGTCTATATACGTATTGAGTAAATCCTGAACAATCAAATGAATTAGGTCCGGTTGCCGCCCAACGATATGGCACTCCTAATTTACTATATGCTATAGAAAGAATTGCTGAATCCGATGCAGATCCTGCTCCATCACCTCTACTTAAAGATGGTGCTGTTTTTTGCTGAACTAAACTTTTAGCTTT
This sequence comes from Clostridium sp. UBA1652, assembly GCF_002320975.1. NCBI lineage: Bacteria > Bacillati > Bacillota > Clostridia > Eubacteriales > Clostridiaceae > Clostridium > Clostridium sp. UBA1652. The sequence continues at coordinate 9,212 of NZ_DCLI01000064.1, read as the reverse complement.
TTCTATTAAGTCAAATAGTTCGCTATCAGCTTGAGAACTTTTAACATTCTTTCTTAGAGATCTTAATGTTGTTATAGCATTATTTAAATCATCAACTGAACTACTTGAATTATTTACTATATTAGCAAAAGGCCTATATAGATTTCTTTCAACTGTAATTAAATCATCCGCTATCTTATCATATTCTGCTTTAGCTTGATCAACATAAACTTGTTGTTCTGCTTTTTTAACATTTAGTTCTTCTAATTTTACTTTATTATCTTTATTTAAATCTTCAAGTTCTTGAATCTTAGTTTTCAACGTCGCAATGTGTTCATCATATTCTTTTTTCTTTTCATTAAGCTCATCTATGATTTGCTTATCTAAGCTCATTATCTTACCAACTGCCTGAGCCTTAGAAACAAAGTCTCCTAAGCTATTAGCACTTAATAAAAGTCCTATGTAGCTTTCTTGTCCACCTGATTTGTATAGAGCTCTCATTCTAGCTCCAAAAACCTCTTCTTTTTCAGCTAATTCTTTTTGACTTTTTTCAATTTCTTTTTTAGTATTATCAATTTCTTTATTTGTATTTGCTATCTTAGTATTATTTTCATCCACAGCTATTGCTATTGGTTGAATTTGTGCATCTAATTCATCTACTTTATTCTTTAACTCCGAATACTTACTTTTTGCATCTGCCGCCTTTGCACCCTTTTCGTTAAGTTCCTGCTGTTGCTGCTCTGTTAAAGGTTCTGCCCATACTTGTACACCTGTTCCGAATACTAGCGAGGCTGCAAGTAAAGCTGATATTGCCTTCTTCTTCATAAACACCTTGGCATTACTAAGCGAATAAGTAATACCTTCCCCCCTTCAATTAATTAGTAAACTGTTATAAGTATAACACTTTTCCTATTTACAACCAATCCCAATTCGTCCAACAACTAAAATTTTACAATTTATTAAAAACTGCCACAACCTATCCAACATTAAAGTTGTCAGATAAAATGTTTACAGTCCATTGTATTTGTAAATACAAACATGTTGTGAACAAAATATTATTAGTTGTTTTACCTATTATAATTCTATGCTCCATATAAGTATATTATAATATTTAGTTAAATATCAAGCGTAAAGTGCTACAAATCAAAAGACCTTGCTTCTTAATACATAAACAAGGTCTTTAACTATTTATTTATATTTAGCACTTAGTCTTCCTTGGATTAATCCGGCTGATATCATAATTACAGCATAAGCTCCCACTATGTACAATGAATACTCTTTAAAAAAGTAATCCACAACCCCTAATAGTACACCTATTCCCCCTAAGCATAAATTAAAAAACGCATTAAATCTAACATAAGCCGTTTTATCATTAGCGATACTTGCACTCTCTATAATACCTCTTACTTTTTTACTTAACAAAATGCTTGTTCCTAATATTAGAAACCAAAGGCTTGCTAGCACCATGATCACAGTAGTTCCTCTCATAGCAATTTACCTCCCTTTATTTTATAAACTAAAGGTATTATATACACTGTATAAATAAAAGTAAATACAGTCTTAGAATATTTTAATTAAAATTATTGACATCTTTAAAGAAACTATTTATAATAATCTATGTGCTACGGGGTGTAGCGCAGATGGGAGCGCGCGTGGTTTGGGACCATGAGGTCGCAGGTTCAATCCCTGTCACCCCGACCAAAAAAAAGAATTGCTTAGGCAATTCTTTTTTTTATATAACAATACTTCTTAATTTACTTATTACATCTAAAATATCTTCTATAGTTTGCTCATAACTCTTATTTTTTTCCTGTAATGACATATTAGTTGCATTTAAAGCCTCTTTAAGTTTTTTCTCCTGTGCCAAAAATCCTTCTACTGAGTTAATATATATTTTTAATTCTTCAGTTCTGCTTTTAAGCTTTTCTATATCATTAATAATACTACTAACTTCCTTTTTTAGTCCTTCAACACTATCATCATCATTTACTAACTCATCGTTATAGTTATTCCCATCATTATTATCATCAAGTTTTATAGGTGCTATCCCCTCTTCTGAGTAGCTTGACTCTATTTCCTTAACTAACTCTAATACCTTCATTCCATAGTCATCTAAAGGTGACCAATTTCCCGATAAGTCTTCTATATATTTTGCTTTACCTAATAAATAAGGAAAATGTCTAGGATCCCTACTTATTCTTTTAGGATAAATAACGCCTCCTGCATAAAGTCCTAAATGATCTAAATGAGCCTCAACACCACTTGTCCAATTGTTAAATGTTGCATATCCTCCATTTTCATCATTTACATCATTACTTATCCTTAATCCACATGGATTCTTATACTCGTTCTTAAAAACCCCATTAAAAGTTCCTAAATTAGTTTCTATAGCACTTTGTGCATATGCTACTACTGGATTTACTCCAGACTCAATAGATGTATTCCAATAAATTTCTGCAAGTGCAATAAACTCTTCTGTAGCTCCCTTTTTTCTAGCCCATTGAAATGCTTGATACTTTGTTGCAGTAGATGTTGATATTATAGGGGTTCTCGAATTAATAACTATGTCTTCATCTATTCCCATAGAAATTTCTTCTCTTCCAATATGTCTAAGAAAACCATTAGCTATAGAAAGTGCTATTTTGTCTCTAAAGTAATCTTCTTTAAGCAACGCTTCTTCTTTTGAGTTACTAATGAAACACGTTTCTACTAAAATTGCTGGCATCTCAGTTTCTTTTAGAACCGTAAAATTAGCAAACTTTACACCTCTATTTTTTAAACTAACACCAGAGACTATCTTATCTAACACATTAGTAGCTAACCTCTCGCCTTCATCACCTTTAGTAAATGTATAAACTTCCGTTCCCTCAGCACTATCTACACCCGAGCTATTAATATGAATACTCATAAAACATCTAGCTTTATTTTTATTAGCAATTTTAGCTCTCTCTTCTAAAGTCACATATCTGTCATCATTTCTAGTCAAAATTACAGATATCTGTTTCTTATCCAAATACTCTTTAATCTTATTTGCAATGTCCAAGGTTAAAGATTTTTCTACCAAAGAGCCTTCTCCTCTAGCCCCATAATCTGATCCTCCGTGACCCGGATCTATAACTAAATCTACCATATCCACCTTCCTAAATAAATTACTACATATAATATATATTTTGTAACTTACATAATTATTTCACTTCTTCCTTATCAGACATAATATTTTCATAATATTTTTCGCTTTTTGAAGCAGCTACACAAAGACTCCAAAATATAAGTATTAAAAATATATAAATTCCTATCAATATTTTCATAAGTTTTCTCTCCTATAATCATAATAGTTATAAATAATGGTTAATCTAACAAATAGAAAAGTTTACTAAATTAGTATTTACACTTAGGAGGAATATTATGAAAAAAATTTACGAAGACTTATTTAAAGAATTAGTTAAATCCTATTATGATGGAAATTTTAATTCAACCTTAGAAAATATAATGAATTCTCCAAACTTTGATAAGATTGAAGCTATGTCTGTAATCTCTTCATTATGTGGTGTTGATGTTAAAGCTGATGAAAATTTCATTTATAACCTAAAGAAAGCTATTACAAACTATAAGGTTAGAGAAAAAATAATTGAAAAAGTTTCCTCTTGTTCTAGAGACTGTACTTCTGAAGCTGGTGAGAAAACCAAGTGTCAAACCGCCTGTCCCTTTGATGCTATTTTAGATGATCCAATAAAGGGAACTACTTATATAGAAACTGAACTTTGTACTGACTGTGGCATATGCGTGGATGTTTGTGATAGTGGTAAATTTATAGATAGGATTGAATTTATACCAATAATAGATTTACTAAAAAATAATAAAAAAGTAATAGCAGCTGTTGCTCCTGCAATATCTGGTCAATGGGGATCTGATGTAACAATGGACCAATATAGAGCTGCTTTTATAAAAATGGGATTCTCAGACATGATAGAAGTTGCTTTTACAGCTGATATGTTAACCATAAAAGAAGCTGTAGAATTTAATCATCACGTTAATAAAGATGGTGACATTATGATAACCTCTTGTTGCTGTCCTATGTGGGTTGGTATGTTAAAAAAAGTATATCATGATTTAGTTAAAGATGTTTCCCCTTCTGTGTCTCCTATGATTGCAGCAGGAAGAGTTTTAAAAGAGTTGAATCCAGATGTTAAGGTTGTATTCATAGGTCCTTGTATAGCTAAAAAAGCAGAGGCTAGAGATAAGGATATCTCAGATGCTATTGATTACGTGCTTACCTTTGAAGAATTAAAAGGAATATTTGAAGTTTTAGATATTAAACCAAATGAACTTCAAGGAATCCCTTCAATAGAATATGCTTCAAGAGGAGGAAGATTGTATGCAAGAACTGGTGGAGTTTCAATAGCTGTATCAGAAGCAGTTGAAGAACTTTTTCCTGAAAAACATATAAAACTAAAAACTGCTCAAGCTAACGGGGTAAAGGAATGTAAAGAAATATTAGAAAAAGCTAAGGCCGGAGAACTAGATGCCAATTTTATAGAAGGAATGGGTTGTGTTGGAGGATGTGTCGGCGGCCCTAAAGCCCTAATTCCTAAAGAACATGGTAAAACCTCAGTTGATGAATTTGCCTACAATTCAGCCGTTAAGGTAGCTACTCATAGCGATATTATGAAAGAAGTTTTAAGTAAGGTTGGTATAGATTCCTTAGAGGATTTTAAGAGTAAAGAAAAAATTAAAATCTTTGAAAGAGAATTTAGCTAAACTGTTTCATTAATGCAGTATATAGAGTTTGATATGCTGCATTAAAAATTATTATGATATTGAACTTAATAACTTTTTAATATACTATAAAAATAACATTAGGAATTTGGGGGAGATATATTTGTTTAAAGATGTACAAGCTGCAATATTTGATTTAGATGGAACTCTTATAGACTCAATGTGGATTTGGGATGAAATTAATATAACTTATTTAGAAAGTAAGGGAGCAAAAAGACCTTCTGATTTAGAAGAAAAAATAAATCATTTAAGTTTTAAGCAGACCGCTCAGTATTTTAAGGACAATTTTAATCTAAAAGAATCTACAGATGAAATAGTTAAAGAAATTAACGATTTAGCCTATGATAATTATTTGAATAAAGCCAGACTTAAACCTGGAGCTAAAAAATTATTAAGCTATTTAAAATCTAATGGCATTAAACTAGCTCTTGCTACTTCAAATTCATCACCTTTATTAGATATAGCTTTAGAAAGTAATGATATTAAGGATTTTTTTGATAACATCACAACTACGAATGAGGTTACTAGAGGAAAAAACTTTCCTGATGTATATCTTTTAGCTGCAAAGCGTTTAGGTGTGACTCCAGATAAGTGTATTGTTTTTGAAGACATACCCGCTGCTGTAGAAGGTGCTAAGGCTGCTGGAATGAAAGTTGTAGCAGTATATGATGAACATTCATCTAAGCATAGGGAAAAACTTATTAATAGTGCTGATAAGTATATTGAAGATTTCACTGAATTAGCTGTATAAAAAAAGCAGGAGATTTTAAAAATCTCCTGCTTTTATATTATTAATCTTCTTTTTCATTCATTATTCCTAGTGAATCAAATATCATAAAGCTTACACTTAAAATCATGGCAACTATAGTAGCTAGTCCCATTCCTTTTAATTCTACAGCTCCTAATTTTACAGTTATACCACTTAATCCTATTACAAAAATTACTGATGTTAAAATTAGGTTTCTTGACTTAGCAAAATCCACACCTTTTTCTATAAAAGTTCTTAAACCAGATGTAGCTATAGTTCCAAATAGAAGTAAACTAACTCCTCCTATTACTGGTACTGGTATACTGCTAATTAAAGCTGATAGCTTTCCTGAAAAACCTAATACTATAGATATAAGACCAGCTCCACATATAACATATACACTATAAACTTTAGTTAATGCCATAACCCCTATGTTTTCACCATAAGTTGTTGTTGGAACTGAACCAAAAAATCCTGATAGTGCTGTTGATAATCCATCTCCAAGAAGCGATCTATGTAGTCCTGGATCTTCAGATAAATCTTTTCCAACTATACTACTAGTTACTGCTAAATGACCTATATGCTCAGCTACTACTACAAAAGTTGCTGGTAATATTGTCATTATTGCTGTGAAATCAAATTTAGCTATGTTAATATCCGGTGTTACAAAGAAACTTGCTTGTCCAAGCGCTGTAAAATCAACTAATCCATTAGCGTATGCTGCAATATAACCTACCACAACACCTATTAATATAGGAATAACTTTTAAGAATCCTCTTAGTAATACACTACTTAAAATTACTGCTGCTAAAGTTATCATAGATACTAATATCCATTTAGGATTAGAAAACTCTGGATTATTAGATCCACCTACTGCGAATCCAGCCATATCTGCTGCTGTTGGTGCTAATTCTAATCCAATGATTGTAACTATAGCTCCCATAGCTGCTGGTGGGAATAATTTGTTTATCCAACCTGTTCCTGTAAATTTAACTATTATAGCAATTGTAGCAAAAATTAAACCTGAAACGACAAATCCACCTTGTGCATGTTGGAAGGTATACCCTTCACTATACAATAGAAAAACTGGTGCAAGATATGCGAAACTTGATCCTAAATATGCAGGTATCTTCTTTTTAGTAAGGAATGCATATAATAATGTACCTATACCGTTAAAAAATAATACTGTCGCTGGATCTATTCCAAAAAGAATTGGTACTAATACTGATGATCCAAACATTGCAAATAAATGCTGGATACTTAAAGGAATTGCTCTCTTTAGTGGCACACTCTCATTTACATCTACCACTGATACTTGTAATTGTTCATTATTCATTTGTTTATCCCCCTTGCTAGTCTCTCTGGACTAAGTTAAAAGCTTTTATAACTATAACATCTTTTATATTATATTTCAACATATTATGACTAAAATAATTTAGTTATAATCTCCCAATGATTAAATTCTTTAATATTTTCAATAAAAAACTCTAGATTTTAACAATCTAGAGTGATTTTATTATTTTCTATCTATAGTATACTTTGTACTTAATTCTCCAATTAAATCAAAATATTTCTTTTGTTGAGTCTCTTGAAGTAGTTGATTTACAACTCCATCCTTAACTTCTTCAAAATTTAAATCTTTACCAGCATTTTTAGCTTCTACCTTTATCAAGTGATATCCAAATTGAGTTTTAACAGGTTCAGTTACAACGCCTATCTCTGATGCAAATGCAGCTTCTTCAAACTCAGGAACCATCATTCCTCTTGAGAATGAACCTAAATTACCACCTTGTTCCTTAGATGGACATGATGAATATTGACTAGCCGCTTCTTCAAATGTTACGTTATTTGATTCTATTTCTTTTTTAATTTTATTTGCTTCTTCCTCTGAACTTATTAAAATATGTTTTGCTGTCACATTTTCTGGTTCTGAAAACATACTTCTATTTTCTTCATAGTATTTTAAAGCTTCATCATCAGTAACAGTTACTTCTGATATTACTTTATTAATAACCATTTGAGTTAAAAGTTCTTTTTTAAACTTTTCTACTTCTGTTTCAAATTCTTTAGTTTTATCTAAAGAAGCTTCTTTTCCAAATTGGAACATTAATTCAAATGAAATCATTTGTTCTAATAATTGTTTTTTACCTTGCTCTGTTGCAAACATCCCTCTTCTATCTTGAGGATACTTTAAAATAGCTTGCTGTAAATCCATTTCAGTTATTTCATTACCAGCTACAACTGCCAAAACTTTATTTTCCATACATAATCTCCTTTATATATAAACTTAACACTCTAACATAATAACATATTTAAGAAAATTAATACACTAAAGAACTCCATATTATCGTTTAACTTCCTTTTCCTTGATGATTAATAATAATTATTATATAATAAAATTATATACTTAGGAGGTAATAATTATGTCAAAAATTGAAATTGCAAATCTAGCACCTGACTTCATATTAAAAGGATCAGATGGAGAAACACATAAACTAAGTGATTATCTTGGGAAAAAGGTTGTTCTTTATTTCTACCCAAAAGACAAAACTCCAGGATGCTCTACGCAAGCCTGTGACTTTAGAGATAGTATACCTACTATAACTAACGAAAATGCTGTTGTAATTGGTATAAGTAAAGATAGTTTAGCCTCTCATGATAAATTTATTGCAAAATTCGGATTACCATTTTTATTGTTAAGTGATGAAGATAAAGAAGTTTGTGCGCTATATGATGTATTAAAAGAGAAAAATATGTATGGAAGAAAAACAATTGGTATAGAAAGAAGTACTTTTTTAATTGATGAAAAAGGTATTCTAAGAAAAGAATTTAGAAAAGTCAAAGTAAAAGATCATATTAATGATGTTATAGAAAACTTAAAAAAACTGTAGGAATATTAATTCCTACAGTTTTTTAATTACTGATTTTATATTCTTATTTTTATATTTTCTATATGAAGAGAAGGCCAGAGATCCTAATACTCCTAAAACTCCACCTAAAGAAAATCCAAACATAACATTGTCTACAACCACACCAATCAATACACCTAGACCCGCACCTAATGCAATTCCTTTTGCTAAATAATCATTTTCTTCTTCAGTTAAAGAAATCTTGTTAAAAACCTCCTTCATAAACCTCACCAACCCTTTTATTAAAATCTTATTATTGATTATTATATCCTCAATATATTAAGATTTTCTTACATTCTGCTTAAGGTAATATTAAATATACTTAAATTTTTATTTACATCTAGTTAATATATTTTAAAAAACAGAAACAAAAAATCACAGCTTTCACTGTGATTTTATCCAACTTGTAAACATCAACTAATTAATGTTAATTATCGGAGTTTTGATAGAGTTTTTACCGTTAACTCAAGAGAAAAATATAAGCCTAGTTAATACTAGGCTTATGGTGGCTCGAGCAGGAATCGAACCAGCGACACGAGGATTTTCAGTCCTCTGCTCTACCGACTGAGCTATCGAGCCATAAAATACTTTACTTAAATATTATATGGTTATCAATAAATTTTGTCAATATATTATAATTATTGATTTATTAAAAGTTTTTTATACAGAAAAAAATCAAAATATTTCTCGGGAAATAAAAGATTTTATCTGATTTTGACATATAAATATTTCAAAAAAAGAAACTACTACAATTTGCATTGTAATAGTTTCCTGTAAACAAATTATTTGGCGACTTCCTA